>NZ_SCNZ01000054.1:0-53095 GCF_005502655.1 Burkholderia sp. 4NA327C6
CTCCCCACCCACCCGCTCCGCGATCGCCGACAACATTCGCAACATCGGCTCGAACGCGTCGGCCGACGTATTGCCGAAACCGAGCACGAGCCCGTTGCCCGCCGATCCCGCATCGATCGAAAAACCCGACAGCGGAAACGGCCCGATGCCATGCGCACGCGCGGCGTCGACGATCGCACGATCGCGGTAACGCGCCGGCAGCCGCAGCGCGAGATGCAGCCCGCACGGCCCGCCCTCGATCTGATGCGGCACGCTCAGGTTGCCGTCGAGCGCAGCCAGCAGCAAGCGCCGCCGGTCGCGATACAGCCGGCGCATGCGGCCGAGATGGCGGCCGTACTCGCCCGTCTCGATGAAATCGGCCAGCGCGAGCTGCACGTGGCGCGTCCCGCCGCGCAGCATCTCGGGCAACACCGGCCGCACCGCGGCCAGCAGCGCGTCGGGCAGCACGAGAAAGCCGATCCGCAGCGCCGGAAACATCGTCTTGCTGAACGAGCCGAGATAGACGACGGGCGAATCGGGCGCGAGCCCGTGCATTGCGCCGATCGGTTCGCCGGTGTGACGGAATTCGCTGTCGTAGTCGTCCTCGACGATCCACGCGCGATGCCGGCGTGCGGCATCGATCAGCGCAAGCCGGCGCGAGATCGACAGCACGGCGCCGGTCGGGAACTGGTTCGACGGCGTCGTGTAGACGAGGCGCGGCGTCCGCGCGCGCCAGTCGTCCTCTTCGGCACGCAGCCCTTCCGCGTCGACCGGCATCGGCACGACGTCGAGGTCGGCCGCCTGCATCGCGGTGCGCGCGCCGCGATAGCCGGGCTCCTCGACCCACACCGTATCGCCCGGGTTCGTCAGCAACTGCGCACACAGCGCGATCGCACCCTGTGCACCTTCCGTGATCACGATCTGCTCGGGATCGCAGCGCACGCCGCGCGTCACGGCCAGGTGGCGCGCGATCGATTCGCGCAGCGCGGGCTCGCCGAGCGGGTCGCCGTAGCCGAGCAGGTCGCGGCCCGCGCGGCGCAGCGCGCGGTCGATCGCGTGGCGCCATGCGTCCGCGGGGAAATGCGTCAGCGCCGGGACGCCCGGACGGAAGCCCTCCGATTCACCGGTGCCGATGCGGCTCGGGCGAATCCGGCCGAGCCGCTGCGCGACGGCCGGCGGCGCGGCACGCCGGCGCGGCGGCGCCGGCCGCGACATCCCGACCACGCGCGTACCGCGGCGGTCGGACTGCAGGAAGCCTTCGGCGACGAGCTGCTCGTAGACGGCGGCCGTCGTGTTGCGCGACACGCCGAGTGTCTCGGCCAGCGCACGCGTGCCGGGCAAGCGCGTGCCGGCCGGCATCGCGCCGCCGAGAATCGCGTCGCGCACGCGGCGCAGCAACTGGCGCTGCAGCGAAGGCGCGCCCGGCGTGCGCGCCAGCGGCGCGTCGAGCGGCAGCAACGGCGCGTCGCCGGAAGGAAGAACAGTCGTCATCGGAACATCGCAGCGTGAAAATGTCGGAACGTGGCGCACGGCAAGTGGCGCACGGCGAGGTGCACACGGCCTGTGAAAGACGGCTCGCGATTCGCGCCCCTTCAATCATGGCACCATAAATTTGCCGATCTCTGGCGCTTCTCATGGTACCTCGTCAATACTACGATCGTCTGCATGCCGGTATGTCGCCGGCCGCCAACCGAAGCGAGATCGACCTTGTCCACGCTCACCAATGCTTTCCAGCAACCCATCGGCCACCCCGTTCCCGACTGGTCCACGCGCCCGCGCCCGGAGCGCATCGTGCTCGAAGGCCGCTACTGCCGGCTCGAACCGCTCGACGCCGAGCGCCACGCGGCCGACCTGCACGCCGCCTACTCGCAGGCGCCGGACGGCAGCGACTGGACCTATCTCGCACACGGCCCGTACGCCGACGAAGCGAGCTACCGCGAGTACGCGCGCACCGCGCAGGCGAGCCCGGATCCGCTGCACTACACGGTGATCGACCGCGCCACCGGCCGCGCGGTCGGCACGCTCGCGCTGATGCGCATCGATCCGGCCAACGGCGTGATCGAAGTCGGCTCCGTCACGTTCTCCCCGCTGCTCAAGCGCACGCCCATTTCGACCGAAGCGCAGTTCCTGCTGATGAAGTACGCGTTCGACACGCTCGGCTACCGGCGCTACGAATGGAAGTGCGACGACCTGAACCTCCCGTCGCGCAAGGCCGCCGCACGCCTCGGCTTCCGCTACGAAGGCACGTTCCGGCAGGCGATCATCTACCGCGGCCGCAATCGCGACACCGCGTGGTTCTCGATCATCGACGGCGAATGGCCGGATGTGCGCGCCGCGTTCGAAGCGTGGCTCGCACCGGAGAACTTCGACGCCCACGGCAAGCAACGCCAGTCGCTCACCGCGATCCGCCATGCGCAGGCAAGCGCGCGCGATGCGGCCAGCCGCGCGAACGACGCGACACGCGTCACGGTGCGCCCGCTCGTCGCCGCCGACGAAGCCGCGTGGCGCCCGCTGTGGCAGGGTTATCAACAGTTCTACGACACCGCGCTGGGCGAGGCGGTGTTCGCCACGACGTGGGCACGCCTGATGGATCCCGCCGAGCCGATGTTCGTGCTCGGCGCATTCGACGCATCGGGTGCGCTGGTCGGAATCGTGCACGCGATCTACCACCGCTCGTGCTGGACCGAAGGGCCGTACTGCTACCTGCAGGACCTGTACACCGCACCCGACGCACGCGGGCAAGGCGCCGGCGGCGCGCTGATCGAGGCCGTGTACGAACATGCCCGCGAAGCCGGGGCGAGCCGTGTGTACTGGCTCACGCACGAAACCAACACGACGGCACGCGCGCTGTACGACAAGCTCGCGAACAACGCCGGGTTCATCCAGTACCGGCACGACGTGAAGAAGTAACGCGGCGGCGCAGCCGGCCGGCGTTCAACCGCAAACGTCGGCCGGCTCGCGCGCGTCGTCGCCCTCCGCGGCGGCGTCACGTGCCAGTCCGGCCGCTCCCGGCACCGACGCCGGGCAGATCATCTCGTCGCCATTCGCCGGCACCGGCCTTCGCACCGGCCGGAACACCGGCTCGCCCGCCTCGATCGGCTGCCCCGAGATCGCACAGTGGCCCGGCTGCAACGCGACGCGCAAGCGCCAGCGCTGCTCGCCGTAATGGCACCGGCCGCTCTCGACCCAGCGGATCAGCAGCGCATGCTCGTCGGCCTCCAGCACCGTGACGAACAATTGCGGGCGCAACGGCGCCGCTGCGGCCGCCGCATGCTCCGGAATCGGCGCTCGGCCGATCGTCAAGAGCGGATGCGCAACCACGCCGCCGCACGACGGCATCGCGACGGCATCGGCCGCGACAGGCGCTTCGGTCATCTTCACCTCCGTTGAAGCGCCCGCGTGCAACGGGATGTCTCACGCGAGCGCAATCGGGACTGGCGCACATGATACAAATTGAAGTTAACTTCAAGTAAAGGGGTGAGTGCAACGATCCGTATCGGCGATGGCAGCGACGGCGGCAATGGCCGGCACGGCACGCGACGGCATCCTGGTCTAAGCTGATAGCTTCGCCTCGACAACGCCCCCCGCATGCCGACCGCCTCCCCCGCACCGGCCACGCTGTTCCCGCTCGACGAAGCGTGGTCCACCTTCTCGCGCCGCAAGGCGGCCGTGCGCACTTTCATCGCCGGGTACTGTGCCGCGCGCGACAGGCGCGATGCGCCGCTGCACGACGGCCCGGACGGCCATGTCGTGCAGTTCGACGACACGATGGGCCGGCCTTTCGAGCATTTCATGATCGAGGGTGCGCCGCTGGCCGGCACCGGCTCGTTTGCCGTCGGCGCGTGGATCACGCGCTACGGTGCGGCGCCGCTGCCGCCGGCACTGCACGGCAGGACGCGCCGGCTGACCGACGAGCACTTCATGGCCGCCGATATCGACGGGCTGTCCGGCGACGACGCGCTCGCGCAAGCGCTCGCCTGCGACACTGCGGACGCGATCGACGCGTTCAACGCCAGCGGCGCCTTCCCGCCGTTCCAGCCGAATCCGGCCGCGTTCCTGTTCGCTCACCGGCTCGACGGGCAGATCGCGGCCACCGCGCGCTATGGCTTCGCGTCGCCGCGCGATATCGTCGTCGACCGCGTCGGAACGGCCGACGCCTACCGGCGCCGCGGCCTCGCGACGCAACTGCTCGCCGCGATCGTCGCGCACGCACGGCACCGCGGTGCGCGCCGCGTGTGGCTCATCTCGACCGAAGCCGGCCAGCCGCTGTACCGCGCCGCCGGATTCACGCCGCTCGCCGCGGTCACCGTGGACGCAGTCATCGCCTGAACGCGAAGCGAGCCGCGTCGCGCGTCACCGTTCGTCTCGTGATTCGTCTCATTGCGCTGAGACGAACGTCCCGGCGTCTCACGCCACCCACCGTTTCGCTGCCGCAGCAAATTCGGCACTCCATTTCCACCCGATCCTTACCGGTTGGCAGAACGCGACATGGTGCATCGCACTCTCCGCACACGTCCGATCGCCACGCACCGCCCCGATTCACGCTGGCCCCGTTCCTGCATACCGGTCGATCGCGCAATCGCGCGACGGGCGCACCGGCAGCCACGCCTCGCGCCCGACGACAACCTGATGGAGACAGCAACGTGAGTACACCGGCATCGACCACCGCCCCCAGCATGAAAGCCGCCGTCTGGCACGGCCGCCACGACATTCGCGTCGAACAGGTTCCCGTTCCCGAGCGCCCGCCGGCAGGCTGGGTGACGATTCGCGTGCACTGGTGCGGGATCTGCGGCTCCGACCTGCACGAATACGTCGCGGGCCCCGTCTTCATCCCGGTCGATGCGCCGCATCCGCTGACGGGCCTGAAGGGCCAGTGCATCCTCGGCCACGAGTTCAGCGGCGAGATCGCCGCACTCGGCGCGGGCGTGACGGGCTACGCGGTCGGCGATCGCGTGACGGCCGACGCCTGCCAGCATTGCGGCACCTGCTGGTATTGCAAGCACGGGCTGTACAACATCTGCGAGAACCTCGCGTTCACCGGGCTGATGAACAACGGCGCATTTGCCGAATACGTGAACGTGCCGGCCGAGTTGCTGTACAAGCTGCCCGACGACTTCCCGACCGAGGCCGGCGCGCTGATCGAACCGCTCGCGGTCGGGCTGCATGCGGTGAAGAAGGCCGGCAACATCGTCGGGCAGACCGTCGTCGTGGTCGGCGCGGGCACGATCGGCCTGTGCACGATCATGTGCGCGAAGGCCGCGGGCGCCGGGCGCGTGATCGCGCTGGAGATGTCGGCCGCGCGCAAGCAGAAGGCGCTCGAAGTCGGCGCGAGCGTGGTCATCGATCCGAAGACGTCCGACGCGATCGCGGAAGTCAAGGCGCTGACCGGCGGCTACGGCGCCGACGTGTCGTTCGAGTGCATCGGGCACACCACCACCGCGAAGCTCGCGATCGACGTGATCCGCAAGGCCGGCAAGTCGGTGATGGTCGGGATCTTCGAGGAGCCGGCGCCGTTCAACTTCTTCGACATCGTGTCGACCGAGAAGGAAGTGATCGGCTCGCTCGCGTACAACGGCGAATTCGCGGACGTGATCCGCTTCATCGCGGACGGCCGCATCGACGTGCAGCCGCTCATCACCGGGCGCATCGCGCTCGGTGACATCGTCTCGCACGGCTTCGAGGAACTGGTCAACCACAAGGACCGCAACGTGAAGATCATCGTCCAGCCCGCCGTCGCCTGACCGCACACGCGGCCGCGGCAGCGATTCGCGCCGCGGCACACGTGCTGCGAGTGTCACCCTGAAGCGTCGTCCGTGCGCGGGCGGCGCACCTGCCTGCCGTTCCCTTCCCCCTTCCCCTTCCCTGCCGCCGGCATCCGTCGCGAACGTCGTGCCGCGCGCCGATCGAACACGACGATCGGAAACATTCGCAATCCAAACTATCCGTCGTAATGCGCCACCGGCTCGATTCGCGATCAGGGTTTCTCCGGATCCAGCGAAATTCGTCCGGTGTCGACAGGACACTGACGCAAGGTGATCCTGTGCAAGGCACGATCCGGCTGCCTGCCGCGATCGTGGCCGCCCCCTCGAAGGTGGCCCCGCCCCCCACAAAACCTTACGGTGTCACGGCGCCGACAGGCCGAGAATACGGGCCCACCCGGGATAGCTTGCAAACATGGTGTGTCATGAATCGTTCATTCTCGTTTAGCCGGGAACGCGCATATAACAATCGATCGCTGACGATCCAGCAGAAGACCCATATCGGCTTCGCACTCGTCACCACGCTGCTGGCCTTGCTGTGCGGCACGATCATCTGGGGGAGCTTCCGGCAATACCGGCAGGAGAACGCCGACCTGCAGAGCTTCGAATTCGTCCGTGGCGCGATGAGCGCCGCCAACGTGATCTCGGCCGAACGCGGCCCGACGAACGACCTGCTGGTCCGCCTGAAGGACGACGGCGCCGCCGAGGCCCGCAACCTGCTCGCCGCGCGCGTGCGTTCCGACCAGGCGCTCGAACGCTTTCGTGCCGGCATCGCGCAGGCGAGCGTGCTCGACGATCGCGAACGCAGCAACCTGCTGCATGCACTCGACTCGGTCCGGATCACGCTCGCCGATGCGCGTTCGGAAGTCGATGCACTCGGCATGCGGCCGCTCGCGACACGCAGCGTTCACGACATCCAGCACGCGCAGGCGCGCCTGTTCCGGATCGTCGACACGCTGTCGCTGCTGATCGACGGCGCAATGACCGATACCGCGATGCGCGACCCGCGCACGTCGGGTGCGATCCTGCTCGCGCGGCTTCTCGGCGAACTCCGCGAATACGCGGGCCGCACGGGCTCGCTGCTCATCGCGCCGATGTTCGCGCGGCAGGCGCTCGACCGCACGCAGTTCGCGGACATCATGCGGATGCGCGGCCACATCGAGCAATTGCGCGCGCTGATCGACGGCTCGATCGGCGCGCAGCTCGACGACCCCGACGTGGCACGCGAATACGCGCAGCTCAACGGGGCCTTCGACGCGCACATCCTACCGCTCGTCGACGCGGCCGTCGCCGGCGGCAAGAACGGCGCCTATGCGATGAGTGCGGCCGCCTTTTCCCGCGCGATCGTGCCGCATTTCCGGCCGAGCGAGCTGTTGCGCGACCACGTGATCGACCTTGCGCGGCGTCGCGTGATCGGCGACCGGAACACCGCCCGGATCAAGGTCGCGTTGTCGGCGTTCGCCACGACACTGTGCATCGCGATCCTCGCGTCGCTCGCGCGCGGCGTGCAGCGGCTGCTGTCCAAGCCGCTCGATGCGCTCGGCCGCCGGATCGTCGCACTCAGCGATGGCGATACGTCGCACGTCGCGATGCCGCGCGGCATCGGGCCGGAGATCACGCGGATCCATGACGCGCTCGAAACGTTGCGCCACGCGACCGTCCGCCGCGACATGCTCGAGCGCCAGCGCAACGACATGCTGACGCTGTTCTCGCACGACATGCGCGCTCCACTGACCTCGCTGATCATCCTGATCGACACGCAGGCGCGACAGGCGGGCGATGCGCAGACGAAGCAGCAGTTCGCGAGAATCGGCAAGCTCGCGCGGCACACGCTGGCGATGGCCGACGGCTTCGCGCAGCTCTCGCGGGCGGAGGCCAGCGACTACGAACGCGTGCCGGTCAACCTCGCCGACCTGATGAACGAGGCCCGCGACGCGGTGTGGCCGCTCGCGCACCGGAAATCCATGTCGATCGACGACGTGCCGCGGCGCGACGACACGATCGTGCTGGGCGACCCGGCGCTGCTGTCGCGCGCGCTGATCAACCTGCTGGACAACGCCATCAAGTACAGCGCGTCGCTGACGAGCGTCGAATGCAGGGTCGAGCCGGGCGCCGACGGCAAGACCGTGCGCTGCACGATCCGCGACAACGGGTGCGGGATCAGCAGCGCGGACCAGATGCGGCTGTTCGAGCGCTACCGGCGCTTTCGCACCGCCGGCCAGCCGGAAACCAGCGGCGTCGGGCTCGGCATGGCGTTCGTCAAGGCCGTCGTGGAACGGCACGAAGGCAGCATTCACGTCGACCGCGCCGTGCTGCAGGGCACCACGGTCACGATCACGCTGCCGGCCGCGGCAACGCCATGACGACGGCGCTGGCGGCGACGGCGGCACAAGCTGCAAGCAGCGAGGCGATGCCGCAGCCGCGCCCGATTCTTCGATATACTGGACCGAACCCTTTTCGGGGCAACCGCGGGCCACCACGCCCTTTGCAGGTTCGCCCCAACCTGCGTGGAATTGCCCACCGTGAAACCGCGAGCCGGACTGATCCTCGAACTCTTCGTCAACCTGGTGCTGCCCTGGGTCGCCTACCGGGCCGCGCAGCCGTATTTCGGCGAAACCGGCGCGCTGTATGCGTCGGCAGTCCCGCCGATCATCTGGTCGATCGTCGAATTCATCCGCTCGCGCCGCGTCGATGCGGTGGCGGCCATCGTGCTGCTGGGCATCGCGCTGTCGATCCTCGGGATGGCGCTCGGCGGCAGCCCGCGCACGCTGCTGATGCGCGAATCGCTCGCGTCGGGCACGATCGGCGTCGTGTTCCTGCTGTCGCTGTTCCGCGAACGCCCGCTGATCTTCTACCTCGCCCGCGCCACGGTGGCCCGCGAGATGGATGGCGGCGCCGCGCATTTCGAAGCCGTCTGGAACGCACAGCCGGGGCTGCGGCAGATGCTCCGGCGGATGACCTTCGTGTGGGGCGCGTTCATGACGCTGGAAATGCTGCTGCGCCTCTGGATGGTCATGACCTGGCCGGTCGAACGCGTGCTGGTCGTGTCGCCGGTCATGGGCTACACGGTGTTCGGCTGTCTGCTGCTGTGGACGTTCTGGTACCGGCGGCGGATGCGCGAGCGCAACAGCGTCCACGTCCCGGGCCGCGACGGCGCCACCGAAACCGCCGGCCGCTGACCGCTCCCCACCGTCGTCGCAAGACGGCTGCTGTATGATGCGCGGCGTCTCGTCCGACGAATGCCGCTCCTGTCATGTCCCTTTCGCTCCTTCCGTCCGCCACGACCTGGCTCGCCCTGTTCGCGGCCGCCGCGTTCGCGTGGCATCGCCCGCAGCACGGCCTGAGCGTCGGCCTCGCCGCGCTCGGCTATGCGTGCGCGCTGGCGTTCGGCATGCTCGGGCCGCTCGCGCTGGCCCCGCTCGCGTTGCTGGCCGCGGCCGCCTGGGGCGTGATGCCCGAGCGCCCGCGCGCGGTGCGCATCGCTGCGCACGTCGTCTTTGCCGCCATCGCGATCGCGCTCAGCCTGCACCTGATTCCCGGCTTCCACAATCCGCGCGTGATCGGCCCGACGCGATTCACGCCGGATGCCGCGCCGTTCACGATGTACCTGAATCTCGACAAGCCGCTCGTCGGCCTGTGGCTGGTGTGGGTGCTGCCGTGGGTCGCCCCCGACATCCCGCTGTCGCGCGCGCTGCGCACCGGCGCGGTGGCGGCCGTCGCAACGGCGGCCGCGTGCCTGGCCGGCGCGCTCGCGTTCGGGATGGTCGGGTGGGCGCCCAAATGGCCGCCGTCGGGCTGGCTGTGGCTCGTGAACAACGTGCTGCTCGTGACGCTCGCCGAGGAAGCGCTGTTCCGCGGCTACGTACAGGGTGGGCTGACGCGCGCGCTGCACGCGTTCGCATGGGGGCCGTGGGCCGCGCTTGCGATCGGCGCGGTGCTGTTCGGCGCCGCGCATGCGGCCGGCGGCTGGCAATGGATCGTGCTCGGCACGGTGGCCGGCGTGGGCTACGGCCTCGCCTGGCGGCGCGGCGGGCTGCTCGCGTCCGCGCTCGCGCATGCGGGGCTGAACGTCATCCACTTCGGCCTGTTCACCTACCCGATGCTCGACGCCGCGCGCTGACGGCCGCGCGGCGCCGCCGCTCAGTTGATCCCGACGACCGCGTGCGGCACGTACGGGCGTTCGAGCGTGGCGATCTCGTCGTCGGTCAGTTTCAGTTCGAGCGCGGCCAGTGCGTCGTCCAGCTGCCGCGGCTTCGAAATGCCGACGATCGGCGCGGTAACCCCGCGCTTCTGCGCGACCCAGGCGAGTGCGACCTGCGCACGCGGCACGTTGCGCGCGGCCGCGATCGTCGCAACGGCATCGACGACCGCCTTGTCCGACTCCGCCGTCGCGTCATAAAGCCGCTGGCCGACCGCGTCGCTCTGCTGCCGCTCGGTCGATTCGTCCCAGCTGCGCGTGAGGCGGCCGCGCGCGAGCGGGCTCCACGGAATCACCGCGATCCCTTCGTCTTCGCACAGCGGCAGCATTTCCCGCTCTTCTTCCCGATACAGCAGGTTCAGGTGGTTCTGCATGCTGACGAAGCGGGTCCAGCCGTGCAGCTTCGACGTGTGCAGCGCCTTCGCGAACTGCCACGCGAACATCGACGACGCGCCGATGTAGCGCGCCTTGCCGGCCTTCACGACGTCGTGCAGCGCCTCGAGCGTCTCCTCGAGCGGCGTGCCGTCGTCCCAGCGGTGAATCTGGTAGAGATCGACATAGTCGGTGCCGAGCCGCTTCAGGCTCTGGTCGATGTCGGTCATGATCGCCTTGCGCGACAGCCCGGCGCCGTTCGGCCCGGGCCGCATCCGGTAGAACACCTTGGTCGCGATCACGATGTCGTCGCGTTTTGCGAAATCGCGCAGCGCGCGGCCGACGATCTCCTCCGACGTGCCGTCGGAATACATGTTCGCGGTGTCGAAGAAGTTGATGCCGGCTTCGACCGCCCGCTGGATGATCGGACGGCTCTCCGCTTCCGGCAGCGTCCACGGGTGCGTGCCGCGTAACGGTTCGCCGAACGTCATGCAACCCAGCACCAGCTTCGACACTTCCAGCCCTGTCGATCCGAATTTCACGTATTCCATTGCGCGCCTCGCCATTGAAGTTGAGCTGACGGCCGGATGCGCGCCGCGCATCCGCCGAACCGTCGCATGGTATCCCGGGCGGCAGAAATGCGTGCGGCGTCGCCGCAAGGTGCGAAGGAGGTGCCCGCGAGCGCGAGGTCGTGCGGGGCGCCGGCCGCGCAGCACGTGCGCAGCGGCGCGAGGCGCCTGCTTACTTGGCCTGGTCGGCGATCGGCTGCAGGAACGCGGAAAAGCCGGTCAGCATGATCTGCACGCCGATGCACAGCAGCAGGAACGCCGACACGCGTTTCGCGACCTTGGTGCCTTCGCTGCCGAGGTAGCGCGACAGCAGCGCGGAGCGGCTGTAGACCTGCCAGATCACGATCGCAACCAGCACCGAGACGGCAATCGACACGATGCTCGACAGCGCGAACTCCGACAGCTTGTGCGTGCGGTTCGCGTTCAGCGCGATCGCGGTCGCGATCGAGCCGGGGCCGACCGTCAGCGGCATGGTCAGCGGGAAGAATGCGCGCGTCATGATCGCGTTCGCGTCGATCGGCTTGACCGGCGTGTCGCCGCCGCCGGGCCCGTCGGGCTCGTTCAGCATCTGCCAGCCGGCCACCGCAACCGCGAAGCCGCCGCCGATCCGCAGCGCTTCCATCGAGATACCGAAGAAATGCAGCACCGGCGTGCCGGCGAAGAACGCGACCATCAGCACGACGAACGCGTTGAACGCGACCTTCCTCGCGAGCAGGTCGCGTTCATGCTCGGTGAGCGCCTCGGTCCGTTCGAGAAACAGGAACGCGATGCCGATCGGGTTGATGATGCCGATCAGGCCGGTGAAGCCGAACAGGATCTCGGAGATAAGGCGGTTGACGATCATCGGATGAAGAATCGGTCGGGGCTGGGCCGGCAGCGCGCCGGAGGTCACGCATTGTAGAGCAAGCGCCCGCGCCCGAGCCGCAAAATTCGGCCGGGCCCGCCATGCCGGCGATCGTCGCCGTTTCCCCCTGGTTTCCCGTCGGTTTCCCCGCGGTTTCCCCTCGGTTTTCCGTTACTCGGCGCCCGCCTCCCACGCCGGCGGCCGCTTCGCGAAGAACGCGGCGAAGCCTTCCTTCGCTTCCGGCGTCGCCCGCACGCGGGAGATCGTCTGCGCGGTGAAGGCCGCACGCTCGTCCGACGGCGGATACTCGCCGATCGCATCGAAGAAGCGCTTGATCTCCATCAGCGCGCTCGGGCCGTTGCGGCCGAGTTCGGCGAGCGTCTTGTCGAGTGCTTCGTCGAGCGCATCGAGCGGCACGGCCTGGTGGATCAGGCCGATCGCGACCGCTTCGCCCGCGGCGATCTGGGTCGCCGTCAGCGCGAGGCGGCGCGCCTGGCGCTGGCCGACCGCCTCGACCAGATACGGGCCGATCACGGCCGGCAGGATCCCGAAGCGTGCCTCGCTGACCGAGAAGCGCGCGTGATCGCTCGCGATCACGATGTCGCACGCCGCGCACAGGCCGACGCCGCCACCGAACGCATGGCCCTGCACGCGCGCTACCGTCGGCTTCGGGCATTGCCGGATCGCGCGCATCATCGCGGCGAACCGCTCCGCATCGCGCAGGTTCGCGGCCGCATCGTTCGCGCTCGCGCGCTGCATCCACTGCAGGTCGGCGCCCGCGCAGAACGCGCGGCCATCCGAACGCAGCACGATCGCGCGCACGTCGTCACGACGGCCGAGCGTGGTGAACGCATCGGTCAGTTCGGCGATCATCGTCTCGTCGAATGCGTTGAGCACGTCGCCGCGCTGCAGCGCGACCGTTGCGATGCCGCGCGCATCGACCGTGACGGCCAGGGTCTTCAATCCATCCATCGAACAGGTTTCCTCGGGTAGAACGGCAAACATCGAAATCAGGCGGCCTGGCGACGATCGATCACGCGCCGCGCCTTGCCGGTCGCGGTCGCGGGAATGCCGCCGGCGGCCAGCACCGTCACGCCGGACGACACGCCGACCATCGTCTTGATCCGGTGCTGCAGCTCGCGCGCGAGTGCCGCGCGATCGCTTTCGCTGACGGACGCGGCCGCTTCGGAGCGCAACTCGACCGCGAGGTCGAGCCGATCCAAGTGCCCGTCGCGCGACAGCGTGATCTGAAACTGGCCCGACAACTGCGGCAGCGCGACGACGATCTCCTCGATCTGGCTCGGGAACACGTTCACGCCGCGCACGATCAGCATGTCGTCGGAGCGGCCCGTGATCTTCGCGAGACGGCGCATCGCACGCGCGGTCGGCGGCAGCAGTGCGGTGAGGTCGCGCGTGCGGTAGCGGATCACGGGCATCGCCTCCTTCGTCAGCGACGTGAACACGAGCTCGCCCTGGCTGCCGTCGGGCAGCACTTCGCTCGTGACCGGGTCGATGATCTCCGGATAGAAATGGTCTTCCCAGATCACCGGGCCATCCTTAGTCTCGACGCATTCGCACGCAACGCCCGGGCCCATCACTTCCGACAGCCCGTAGATGTCGAGTGCGTCGATGCCCACGCGCGTCTCGACTTCCTCGCGCAGCGCCTGCGTCCACGGCTCGGCGCCGAAGATGCCGATCTTCAGCGACGTCTCGGCCGGGTCCATCCCCTGCCGCACCATCTCGTCGATCAGGTTCAGCATGTAAGACGGCGTGACGAGGATGATCTTCGGCTCGAAATCGCGGATCAGCTGCACCTGCTTCTCGGTCTGGCCGCCCGACATCGGCACGACCATGCAGCCGAGCCGTTCCGCGCCGTAGTGAATCCCGAGGCCGCCGGTGAAGAGCCCGTAGCCGAATGCGTTGTGCAGCGTGTCGCCCGGGCGGCCGCCGGCCGCGCGGATCGAACGCGCGGTCACGTTCGCCCACGTGTCGATGTCACGCGCGGTGTAGCCGACCACCGTCGGCTTGCCCGTCGTGCCGCTCGACGCATGCACGCGCACGACCTGCTCGCGCGGCACCGCGAACAGCCCGAACGGATAGTTGTCGCGCAAGTCGCTCTTGGTCGAGAACGGGAATTTCGCGAGATCCGCCAGCGACTTCAGGTCGTCCGGATGCACGCCCGCCGCATCGAACGTGCGGCGATAGTGCGGGACGTTGTCGTACGCGTGGCGCAGCGACCACTTGAGGCGCTCGAGCTGCAGCGCCTGCAGTTCGTCGCGGCTGGCGGTCTCGATCGGCTCGAGGGCGGCGGCGGGATGCGTCGGGTGAGTCATCGGGGTGCTCCTCCAATGGAGTGATGTCGTTATCGTGTTCGAAGCAACGGGAGGCGAGGCTACGACCGGAACGTGCGGCCGGCGGCATGCAGCGCGGCGATGCGCGGCGACACGCGATAGCGGTCCTCGCCGTAGCTCGCCGCCAGGTTCGACAGCACGCGATGCACGCGGCCGATGCCGATCGCATCGGCCCACGCGAGCGGGCCGCACGGGTAGTTCACGCCCTTCTCCATCGCGAGATCGAGATCGGCGGGCGAGCACACGCCCTGGTTCACCGTATCGGCCGCCTCGTTCGCGAGCATCGCGACGGTGCGCATCGCGACCATGCCCGGCACGTCCGCGACGCCGACGACGCGAAAACCCGCCTGCTGGAACAGGCCGACCGCATCCGCATAGGCCGCATCGCTGCACTGGAGCGCGCGCGTCACTGCAATGAGCCCGGCCTGCGCGTAATCGCGCGCAAGATCGACCAGCACGAGATCGGCCACGCCCGTCTGCGCGGCGCGCACGGTCGCGGTACGGCCGTCGGTCAGCGCGATCGATGCACGGCCGGCCGTCGCGAGCAGGTCGTCGGCATGCGCGCCGGCCTGCCGGGCGCCCGGAATCCGTTCGGCGAAGCGCGCATGCAGCGCGGCGGCCGGGCCGTCCTGCGCAAACAGCGCGACGTCGGCCGGCGCGTCGCGCGGTGCTTCGAGATCGGGTGCGGGCGGCGGCGCGCCGTCCGCATATGAATAGAAGCCGCGGCCCGACTTGCGCCCGAGGAACCCCGCGTTCACGAGTTCCTGCTGGATCAGCGACGGCGTGTAGCGCGGATCGTTGAAGTACGCGCGGAACACCGATTCGGTCACCGCGAAGTTCACGTCGTGGCCGATCAGGTCCATCAGCTCGAACGGCCCCATCCGGAAGCCACCGGCCTCGCGCATCACCGCGTCGATCGATGCCGGTGTGCCGCCTTGCTCGTTCAGCACGCGCAGCGCCTCCGCGTAATACGGCCGCGCGACGCGGTTCACGATGAAGCCCGGCGTCGATTTCGCCATCACGGGCTGCTTGCCCCACGCGGCGGCGGTCGCCACCAGCACCTGGGCAACCTCGGGCGCGGTCGCGAGCCCGCTGACCACCTCGACGAGCGCCATCAGCGGCGCCGGGTTGAAGAAATGCAGGCCGGCAACGCGCTGCGGCACACGCAGCCCGGCCGCAATCGACGTGATCGAGATCGATGACGTATTGGTGGCCAGCAGGCACGCGTCGTCGACATGGCGCTCGAGCGTCGCAAAGATCTCGCGCTTCACGTCGAGCCGCTCGGCCGCCGCCTCGACGATCAGCGCGGCGCCCGCGAAGTCGGCCAGTTCACGCACCGCGCGAATCCGGCTGCCGGCCGCATCCGCCTGCGCCGGTTCGAGCCGGCCCTTCTCCGCGAGCCGCGCGAACTGCGCGCGGATGCCGGCCAGCGCCTTGTCGCAGGCGGCTTCGTTCAGGTCGTACAGCAGCACCGCATGGCCGGCCGCCGCCGCGACCTGCGCGATGCCTGCGCCCATCGCGCCGGCGCCGATCACGCCGACGACGGCCGACGGCGCCAGCGCGCCCGGGTTCACCGAATGTGGAGAAGAAACAGCCATCGCTTGCGATCCGTCATGAAGTGGAAGTGCGAGCGATTATAAACCGACCGGTCGGTAGATTTATGTCAGGGCGAGCCCGAATTTGTCGTGCAAGAGACCGTTACGGAAACTGCAAAGACGAAAATTTGAAAGGTCGGGGCACTTTTTATGAACAGAAAGGTCTATGAAAGGATTCGAATATGAGATAGTGGCCCCCGAACGCCTGATAAAATTCGACAAACCGCCGGATTTCAGGGGGAAACCGCGTGTCACGCCGCCACCGCCGTCCATCGTCGGCCGCCCTTTCGGGGTCGGAACCGAGCCTCCGGCCCGTGCGTCGTCACACGTGCTCGCCTCGCCGTTCGCGGCCGGCTGCATCGAACCGTTTCATCCAGCGACGGGCTTCGGCCCGCCCGCGCCCCTCGCCGCCTCATGGCGGCGAACCCCGGGCAGCACCGTTGCGTGCCGCCCCCTTCGGTTTCATCATCCTCGTTCGGCGGATAGTACGGCCGGGCTTCGTCAATCCGTGACGGCGCGTCGCGCGCCGTCACTCGCATAAGGAAACCCTCCATGCCGCTCTCGTCCAACCAGCTCCCGCGCTGGACCCTCGTGGCCCCGCTTGCCGCGTGGCTGGTGCTCGCGCTGTCGCGCGTCGTGCCGGCCGAAGGCCTCGTCATCGCGGTGTTCGCCGCCGCCCTCGCCGGCGCCGTGTTCGCCGCCGTCCACCATGCCGAAGTCGTCGCGCACCGCGTCGGCGAACCGTTCGGCACGCTCGTGCTCGCGGTTGCCGTGACCGTCATCGAAGTCGCGCTGATCGTGTCGGTGATGCTCGGCGCGGGCCCCGAGAAATCGGGCCTCGCCCGCGACACCGTGTTCGCCGCCGTGATGATCATCTGCAACGGAATCGTCGGTATCTGCCTGCTGGTCGGCGCGTGGAAGCACGGCGAACAGGACTTCCAGGGGCGTGGCGCCAGCAAGGCGCTCGCAGTGCTGGCGTCGCTGTCGGTGCTGTCGCTCGTGATGCCGAACTACCTGAACGCCGCGCCGGGCCCGTTCTTCTCGAAATCGCAGCTCGCGTTCGCCGGCGTGTCGTCGCTCGTGCTGTACGGCGCGTTCGTGTTCGTGCAGACCGTGCGCCACCGCGACTACTTCCTCGCCGAGCACGACAGCGCGAACGAGGCCGTCCACGCGGCAGCGCCGAGCAACCGCACCGCCGTGATCAGCATGCTGCTGCTGTTCGCGAGCCTCGTCGCGGTCGTGCTGCTCGCGAAGCTGCTGTCGCCGGCCGTCGAGCACGCGGTGATGCGGCTCGGCGCACCCGAGGCCGCGGTCGGTATCGTGATCGCCGCGCTCGTGCTGCTGCCGGAAGGGCTCGCGGCCGTCACCGCCGCACGCGCGAACCGCCTGCAGACCAGCATGAACCTGGCGCTCGGTTCGGCGCTCGCGAGTATCGGGCTGACGATCCCGACCGTCGCGGCCGTGTTCATCTGGGTCGGCCAGCCGCTCACGCTCGGCATCGGCCCGATGGAAACCGTCCTGCTGGCGCTCACCCTGCTCGTCAGCACGCTGACGCTCAGCCAGGGGCGCACGACGGTGCTGCACGGCGTCGTGCACCTGTCGCTGTTCGCCGCATACCTGTTCCTGTCGATCACGCATTGACGCAGAAAGGCGCGCGGCCCGGCGGATAATCTCCGCCGGGCCGCGCGCCCTCCTTCACGTCCCTTCAGCTTCCTTCGTTCACGCCGCGCCGCCGTTACCGCACCGGAATCACCAGATGCTGGCCCGCCAGGATCAGGTTCGGGTTGGCGAGGTTGTTGCGGCGTTGAATCTCGCGATAGCGCTGGCCGCTGCCGAGCTTGCTCGCCGCGATCATGTTCAGCGTGTCGCCCGCCTTCACCACGTACGTATGCTCGCCCGACGCGGCCGCGGTCGTCACCGCCTGGTCGCTGACGAAGTACTTGCGCAGCAGGTCGAGATACTGGGGCGACTGCTTGAGCTTCGCGATCGCGGCATTCAGGTAGATCAGCAGATCCTGGTCGTCCGCGCGCACGCCGATCTTGTACGCGATGTTCGAGCCGTCGAGCTTGGTCACCGCGAACTTCAGGTCGGTGTCCTTGATCGAGCTGACCGCGAACGGATAGTCGTAGATGAACGCGTCGACCGTATGGCCGTCGATGCTCTTCGCAATGAAGGCCGGATCGGAATCGTCGACCTCGACGAACTTCACGTTCGGGTACTGGCGCGTGACGAACGCACGCACGTCCGGGTCACCCTTCAGGATGCCGACCGTCTTGCCCGCAAGATCGTCGGTCGAGCGGATCGCGGAGCCCTGCCGCACGATCAGCGAGTAGCCGAAATCGTCGACGTACGGCACCGAATAGACGACGCCCGACGGCGTGTTGTCCGGGAACGTCAGCCCGTCCATCGCCACGTCGACCACGTGGTTCCCCTTCGCATCCGTATCGAGCAGCTGCTTCGGCACGCCCGGGTATGTGTCGACCTCGTGACGCGTATCGACGACCACCGGCTTGCCGCCGTGCGAGAACGACGGATCCGCGAACAGCAGCCGCGCGAATTCGACGTTGAAGCCGTGCGGCGTGCCCTTGTCCTCGCCGAAGAACGGTTCGCTCGGGTTCTGCACGGAGATCCGCACGATGCCGTTTTCGGCAATCGATTTCAGCGCGCTGGCCTGCGGCGTGAAGCCGGCCGGCAGTACGTTGGCCGACGGGGAAGACTGAGCGGACTGGCCGGCGTCGCCATTTTGCGCGGACGTCGATGCCGGGGCCGCGTCATGCGCGGGAATCAACGTCGACAGGCCGCCCTGATGCACGATCCATACGCCGACGAGCACGACCAGAAATGCGATGGCGCCAAGAAGTTTTTTCATGGTTGCAAGCCTGCGGGAAGTTATTGTTGTTTCGACGGCAGCTGTGCGGGGGTCGTCGCGTCGAGCCCGGGCGCGTGCGGCGCGTTCATCACCGCCTGCTGCTGGGCCTGCTTGACCTCGGGGTTGTCCATCAGCGACGTCTCCATTTCAGAGAACGCCTTGTTGACCGAGCGCATCACCGAATCGACGGCCACGTCGGTCTTGATCTGTTCGAACGTGTCGGACGCTTGCCGGCCCGCGAGCTTGTTCATCTGCTGCGCGGCTTGCGACATGTCCCACATCGCCTTCGCGCGGTCGATCGCCGATGCGAAGTTCTTCAGTTCGGCCTGCACCTGCTTGTAGCGGCCCTCGCGAAACGAGAGCAGCTGCTTCATCGTGTCGAGCTGCTGCCGGAAGCGCGGCGCATCGTCCGGATACTGCTTCTCGAACAGCTCCGTCTTGTTCTCGAAGTTCTTCACCTCGGTGCGAAACGCGGTGATGCTGTCCGCGAATTTCTGCGCCGCCTGGCGCTTTTCCGCGAGCTGGTTGATCAGCGTCTCGATCGGATTGGCCTGCGCCTCCTGGACGATCATCTTCACCTTCTGGTTCGCGAACTTCATCGCGACGACCGGCGCGAAATAGATCGCGCCGAGGCCGATCACGCCCGCCGTGACCAGTGCGATCACGCCCTTCAGGATGAACAACGCCGCCGGTGCCGCGATCGCGACGCCTGCGATGATGATCGCCCACTTGATCAGCTTGACCTTGCCACTCCCCGAACTGCCGTTTGCTTCTTCATTCGAAAGCTGCGACATGAGTTTTTCTCCTTGAACCTCGAACCGAACTGCGTGCGTTTGCCTCTTCAAGCTCAATCGAAATGCTTCGGACTCCGGTGCCGCCGGGCAGTCAGGCAAGCCGGCGGCGCAATGCAAGGATGGGCGCGACGGACGTCACGAGACGCCGGTGTAGGCGCCGTTCGGGATGCGGTGGTGAGGAGCGGCAGACGACGCTGCGATGCGGCGCGCCGGACGGGCGCCGTTCATCGTCGCGGCTCGTGCGCGGACGGGAAAGTGTACCGATGCACGGTACGAAACGGGATGACGGATACGTGACGCGACAGGCGTCGGGTGAAGCGTTGTTCCGGCGGGCCGACAAACGCGGGGCCGGTATTCCGGTACAAGTGCGTAAAGGCTCATCGTTGTTCTTCTGCGTATCGCGGGTGCAGGAACCGCGCGGCCGGCGCGTCCCGCTCCAAATGCACGGACGTATCCTGCGCCGACCGGCATGCAGCGTCAAGCAGTTGTCGCAGTGCAGCGACGCACTGCGTTCCTCCGTTGGAACACCGGTTGCGAACCGGCTTTCAGCACGGTAAGGATTCGCAGGACTGCGACCTGTCGTGCTCGGTCAGGATTGCTTGCCATCGCTTGCGCAAGCTTCCGGACTGAAAGCTTGTCACATCGCACGGACGTATTCCGTGCGTACGCCGTTACGCACCGCCCTGCTCCTGCGAGAGGAACCGCTCGACCATCGCGTTGAACACCGGCAGCGCCGGATTGTCGTTGTCCGCGCGCCACGCGAGATACAGCTCGGCCGCCACGTCGGCGCCCGCCAGCGGCCGGAACACCACGCCGTCGACATGCAGTTCGCGCGCCGACGCCGGCACGAGCGCGGCGCCGAGCCCCGCGCGCACGAGGCCGAGGATCGTATGCGTCTGCCCGACGTAATGCAGGTAGTTCGGCAGCCGCCCCGCGTTCGCGAACACGCCGGAAATCAGATCGTGGAAGTACTTCCCCTCGTTCGGCGAATACGCGATGAACGGCTGCCGGTCGAGATCATCGGGACCGATGCGCTCGCACGCGGCGAGCGGCGCGCCCTCCGCGACCGCTACCAGCATCGGCTCGCGCTGCACGAGCCGGTATTCGAGCGGCTGGCGCGCGGCGCGCTGGCGCACGAAGCCGGCGTCGAGCATCCGCGACGCCAGCGCATCGATCTGCACGGTCGACACCATCTCGCGCAATTCGATGTCGACGTCCGGCAGCGCGTGCGCGGCGTGCGCCAGCAGCATCGGGATCATCCGGTACGCGCTGACCGCCGTGAAGCCGAGCGTGATGCGGCCGGCGCCGCCGTGTGCGACGCGCTGCGCGGCCTGCTCGGCCCGTGCGGAGAATTCGAGGATGTGCCGCGCGTCGCGCAGAAAGCGCTCGCCGGCCGCGGTCAGGCTGACCTGCCGGCTGCTGCGTTCGAGCAGCGCGATTCCGAGCGCATGCTCGAGCAGCTGGATCTGCCGGCTGAGCGGCGGCTGGGTCATGAAGAGCCGTCGCGCCGCACGGCCGAAATGCAGTTCCTCGGCAACCGCGACGAAGCAGCGAAGCTGGTGCAGTTCAATCATCCAATTCTTGAATCAATCGATAGTCTTTTGATGTTAGACGGATATCGATGCGATTTCTATACTCGGTTGCACCTGATACGCAGCCCGCGCCGCGCACGCCGACCGAGACCTTCATGACCATCGACATCCTCCTCACCCAACCGCTCCCCGACGCCATCGACGCCGAACTGTCCGCCCGTTACGCGGTGCACCGGCTGTATGCGGCCGAGCAGCCGGACGCGCTGCTCGATCGCGTGGCCGCCCGCATTCGCGGTGTCGTGACCGGCGGCGCGAACGGCCTGTCCGCCGCGCTGATGGACCGGCTGCCCGCGCTCGAGATCGTCGCGATCAGCGGCATCGGCACCGACGCGGTCGATCTCGACCGCGCGCGGGCACGCGGCATCCACGTGACGACGACGCCCGACGTGCTGACCGACGACGTCGCCGACATGGCGATGGGGCTGATCCTGATGACGCTGCGCGACCTCGGCGCCGGCGAGCGGATCGTGCGTGCCGGCCGCTGGGGCAAGACGTCCCAGCCGCTCGCGACGCAGGTGACCGGCAAGCGGCTCGGCATCGTCGGGCTGGGTCGCGTCGGACGCGCAATCGCGCAGCGCGCACAGGCGTTCCGGATGCCCGTCAGCTACTTCGGCCCGCGCGAGCATCGCGACAGCGGCTATCGCTTCGTGCCCGACCTCGCCGCGCTCGCGCGCGACAGCGACGTGCTCGCGATCGCGGCATCGGCCGATCACGGCAACGTGCTCGTGACCGCCGACGTGCTCGCCGCGCTCGGCCAAAAAGGATTCCTGATCAATATCGCACGCGGCAAGCTGGTCGACGAAGCCGCGCTGATCCGCGCGCTCGCCGACGGCACGATCGCCGGCGCCGGCCTCGACGTATTCGCGAACGAGCCGCACGTACCGGCCGAGTTGCTCGAGCTCGACCGTGTCGTCGTGCAGCCGCACCGTGCGAGCGCGACCCGCGAAACGCGCGAAGAGATGGGCCGGATCGTGCTGGCCAACCTCGCCGCATGCTTCGCGGGCCAGCGCCCACCGACCAGCGTCACGCGCTGATCACGGCGCACCACACGGCGGCCCCTCGTTACAACACCGGATGCCTCCGCTCGACGGAGGCCAGGAGACACGCATGCCCAATCGATCCAGCGGCGCCGCCCTCGCCGCGTCGCCCGCCGCCTCGCGCACGATCGGACGCGTCCGCTATGCGGTCCTCGCGCTGATCTTCGCGGTCACCGTCATCAACTATGCGGACCGCGCGACGATGTCGATCGCCGGCACCGGCGTCGCGCACGACCTCGGGCTGACGCCCGTGCAGCTCGGCATCGTCTTTTCCGCGTTCGCGTGGGCCTATGCGATCGGCCAGATCCCGGGCGGCTGGCTGCTCGACCGCTTCGGCGCACGGCGCGTGTACGGCCTGAGCCTGCTGCTGTGGTCGGTCTTCACGATGCTGCAGGGCACGGTCGGCTGGCTCGCCGTGCAAGGCGCGTCCGCCACGCTCGCGCTGTTCGTGATGCGTTTCATGCTCGGCCTCGTCGAATCGCCGGCGTTCCCGGCCAACTCGAGAATCGTCGCGTGCTGGTTCCCGACCGCCGAACGCGGCACGGCATCGGCCCTGTTCAATTCGGCGCAGTACATGGCCGTGGTGCTGTTCACGCCCGCGATGGCGTGGCTCACGCATGCGCTCGGCTGGGAACACGTGTTCCTGTGGATGGGGATGCTCGGCATCGCGCTCGCCGCGCTGTGGTTCGCGTGGTATCGCGAACCGCACGGCCATCCGCGCGTGAGCGACGCGGAGCGCGACTACCTGCGCGCGCACGGCGCGCTCGTCGATCTCGAGGCGAACCGCGTGCGCCATCGGCCGCGCGTGTCGTGGCACGACGCGTCGCAACTGTTCCGCCACCGCAACCTGTGGGCGATCTACATCGGCCAGTACTGCATCACGGCACTCACCTACTTCTTCATCACGTGGTTCCCGATCTACCTGATCAAGGGGCGCGGGATGACGATCATGGAGGCCGGCTGGGTCGCCGCGCTGCCGGCGATCTGCGGGTTCACGGGCGGCGTGCTCGGCGGCGTGCTGTCGGACTGGCTGATCCGGCGCGGCATGCATCCGTCGAAGGCGCGCAAGACGCCGTTCGTCGTGGGGATGGCGATGGCGACGCTGCTCGTGCTTGCGAACGGCGCAACGTCGAATGCGGTCGTGATCGCGCTGATGACGATCGCGTTCTTCGGCAAGGGGCTCGCGGCGGTCGGCTGGGCCGTGCTCGCCGACACCGCGCCGGAAGGCATGGTCGGCCTGAGCGGCGGCGTGTTCAACGGCCTCGGCAACATCGCGGGAATCGTCACGCCGCTCGTGATCGGCTATTTCGTCGCCAGCACCGGCTCGTTCGCCGGCGCATTGTGGTTCGTCGCCGCGCACGGGTTGCTCGGCATTGCCGCCTACGGATGGCTCGCGGAGCGCTTCGAGCGGATTCGCATCGCGCCGCGCGCATGAACCACGCCGCGGCACCTGCGGTTCGCGCGGCGCACGCCCGTGCGGATCGTCACGCGCGCTTGCGGCCGCCCGGCATCTGTTCGGTCGTCAGCCGGTCGAGTTCGCGCAGGTCGTTCTCCAGCGCGGGCGTGAGCGTCGTGCGCAGGTGGTCGAGGAACGTGCGGATCTTCGCGTCGAGATAGCGGCGCGTCGCGTAGACGGCGTACACGCTCACCGTCTGCAGCCGGTACTCGGGCAGCACGCGGATCAGCCGCCCTTCGCGGATGTCGTCAAGCACCGTGTACAGCGCGACGCACGCGATCCCGCGCCCGGCGCGCACCGCGACGCACAGCGCGTCCGGCACGTTGACCTGGAACGGCGCGGGCTGCAGCTCGTAGACGGCCTCCTCGCCATCGCTGCGCTCGAGCCGCCATTCGCCGGCCGGCGATGCGGGCGTATCGAGGCGCAGGCACACGTGGTTCGGCAATTCGTCGGGCGACTGCGGCGTGCCGTGGCGCGCCAGGTATTCGCGCGACGCGACGAGCACGCTGCAGCTCGTGCCGCAGGTCTGCGCGACATAGCCCGAATCGGGCAGTTGCGACGCCGTCACGATCGATACGTCATACCCCTCCTCGACGAGATTCGGCATCCGCTGCGCGAGCGTCAGCTCGACCGACACGTCCGGGTTGTCCTCCTGGTAACGGACGATCGACGACACGACATGACTCTGCCCGAGCCCCGTCATCGCATGGATGCGCATCTTGCCGCTCGGCCGCAGCAATGCGTTGCGCGCCTCCGCGTTCGCGTAGTCGATTTCCGCGAGGATCGATTTCGCGCGCTCGAAATAGCGTTCGCCGCTTTCGGTGAGGCCGAGGTGGCGCGTCGTGCGATGCAGCAGCCGCGTCTGTACGTGCGCTTCGAGGTTCGATACCGCGCGCGAAACCTGCGCGGTGGTCGCGTAGATTTCCTTCGCGACCGCAGTAAAACTGCCGGATTCGACAACGCGCACGAACAGGCGCATGTTTTCGAGCATGTCCATTGAATTGGCTTCGGGGGAGTCAGTGGGGAGGCGTCGGCAGCGCTCGCGTCAGGTGGGGAACGGAACGCAGCCGCGAACCACGTCGAATCGATCACCGTGCCGGGGGAAAGGCGGGAGAGCGGGCATCGCGTACGGGGTTCTGGCATGACGGGGGATTCAGTGGCCCGAATTGTACGCCGCTGCAGACAAATTTGCGCTGGTTTCCGGCCCGCAACCTCTCATCTGATGAAAGGTTCTTGCAAGCAATGCGCGTCGCGCACGTGCAACGGCTTGATGCAGCACGACAATTTGTATCACAACACGATATAATTCGCGGCTCGTCGCTGCGCGCATCCGCGCCGTCACCTTTATCGCTTACGTCCATGTCGTCAGGCTCCCCTTCGTCGCGCCGCACGTTGCGGCAATGGCTGCACAGCTTCATTCCCCATCCGATGTCGCTGGGCTGGCGCGAGCGCCTGCGTTCGTGCACGGGCGCGCTCGTCGGCATCGCGACGGTCGGCGTGACGATGCGGCTGCTGCCCGGCGTACCGGGCCTCGTACCGCTGCTCGTCGCGCCGATGGGCGCGTCGGCCGTGCTGCTGTTCGCGGTGCCGGCGAGCCCGCTTGCGCAACCGTGGTCGATCATCGGCGGCAATCTCGTCGCGGCGACCGTCGGTGTCGCGTGCGCACAGTGGATCGCCGATCCAATCACGGCCGCCGCGGTTGCGATTGCCGGTGCGATCGGCGGCATGTTCGTGCTGCGCTGCGTGCACCCGCCGTCGGGCGCCGTCGCGCTCACGGCCGTAGTAGGCGGCCCCGCGATTCATTCGCTCGGGTTCAGCTTCGTGCTGGAGCCGATCGCGCTGCAATCGGCCATCCTGCTGTCGGCCGCGCTCGCCTATCACGCGCTGACCGGGCACCGTTACCCGCATGGCAGCGTGCGCCCGGAAGCGAAACCGCAGGCAGGCGGCGCCGCACCGGCGCGCGGCGGCTTCACGCGCGGCGACCTCGATGCGGTGCTGAAGCGCCGCGGCGAATGGCTCGACGTCGATCCGGACGATCTCGAGGCGCTGCTGCGCGAAACCGAGATGCAGGCCTATGCGCGCACCTTCGGCCAGCTCTCGTGCGCCGACCTGATGACCAGGCATGCGATCGAAGTCGCGCCGTCGACGTCGGTGACGGCCGCGCTCACGCTGCTCGACCGCCACCGCGTGAAAGCGCTGCCGGTCGTCGACGGCGAAGGTCGCCTGACCGGCATCGTCACGCGCGCCGACCTCACACGGCAGCTGCGCCGCCCGCCCCCGCTGTGGCAGCGCCTGTCGGCACGGCTGCCGCAATCGCTCGGCGGCCAGGCGGCGAGCGTCGCCACCGTGATGACGCGCGATGTCGCGTGCGTGCCGGAAACGATGCCGATCACCGCGCTCGTTCCGCTGTTTACGCATTCGGGCCACCACCACATTCCGGTCGTCGATGCATCGCGCCGGCTCGTCGGGATCATTACGCAGACGGATCTCGTCACCGGCCTCTATCGCCAGGCACACATGCTCGAGGCCGCTTAGCGCATGCCGCGCACGTAACGCCACGCAGCAGCCAACGCAACACCGAATGCATTCATTTCGCCATGATTCGGCCATTTATATCATGTCGTGATATATTTATCGCTACCGAAACTGACCGTCCGACCGCCCCGATGAACGATACCCGACGCGCGCTGGCGAAAAGCGATTTCCAGCAACTGTCCGAGTTCCGCTACCAGATGCGCCGCTTCGAGCGCTTCTCCGAACGCGCCGCGCAAAGCGAAGGCGTGACGCCGCTGCAATACCTGCTGCTGCTGCACATCAAGGGCTATCCGCATCGCGAATGGGCAACCATCGGCGAACTCGCGGAACGCCTGCAGGCGCAGCATCACGGCGTCGTTGCGCTGGTCACGCGCTGCGAATCGCTTGGCCTCGTGAAGCGCAAGACGAGCGAAGCGGATCGGCGGCAGGTCGAGGTCCACCTCGAGCCGGCCGGCGAGACGCTGCTCGCCCGTCTCGCGGCCATGCATCGCGCCGAGCTGAAGTCGCTCAAGGGCGCGTTCCAGGTTCCCCAGATCGATTACTGACCCTGCCCTTTCCACTCCGATGAACGCACCCCACAAACGCGATTTCGCGACCAACGACCGCCTGCCCAGGATCGCGTTGCTCGCCGCCGCGATCGGCCTGCTCAGCACGCTGGCCGCATTCGTGCTGTTGAGCCTGATCCACCTGTTCACGAACCTGTTCTTCTACCAGCAGTTCTCGTTCGCCGACCGCTCGCCGGCGAACCACACGCTGGGCGCATGGGTGATCGTCGTGCCGGTGATCGGCGGGCTGATCGTGGGGTTGATGGCGCGCTTCGGTTCGGAAAAGATCCGCGGCCATGGCATTCCCGAAGCGATCGAGGCGATCCTGTTCGGCAAGAGCCGCATGTCGCCGAAGGTCGCGATCCTCAAGCCGCTGTCGTCCGGCGTCGTGATCGGCAGCGGCGGCCCGTTCGGCGCCGAAGGCCCGATCATCATGACGGGCGGCGCGCTCGGCTCGCTGATCGCGCAGTGCGTGCACGTCACCGCCGCCGAGCGCAAGACGCTGCTCGTCGCCGGCGCGGCCGCCGGCATGACGGCCGTGTTCGGCACGCCGGTCGCCGCCGTGCTGCTCGCGGTCGAACTGCTGCTGTTCGAATGGCGTCCGCGCAGTTTCCTGCCGGTCGCGCTCGCCTGCGCGGTGGCCGGTTTCGCCCGCGCCGTGTTCTTCGGCGTCGATCCGCTGTTTCCGCTGACCACCGCCGCGCCGACACCTGTCGCGCTGCTGTCGTGCATCGTCGCGGGCCTGCTGGCGGGCATGCTCGCATGCGGCCTGTCGGCGGCGCTGTATCGTGTGGAGGACACCTTCGCAAAACTGCCGGTGCACTGGATGTGGTGGCCCGCGCTCGGCGCGATCGTGATCGGCATCGGCGGCTGGCTCGAGCCACGCGCGCTCGGCGTCGGCTACGACGTGATCGGCGACCTGCTGCATCAGCACATCGCATTGAAGATCGCGCTCGCGCTGCTGCTCGTGAAGGCCGTGATGTGGGTGATCGCGCTCGGCTCGGGCACGTCGGGCGGCGTGCTGGCGCCGCTGCTGATGCTCGGCGCCGGCCTCGGCACCGTGCTGTCGCCGATGCTGCCGGGCGGCGATCCGGCGCTGTGGCCGCTCGTATGCATGGCCGCGACGCTCGGCGCGACGCTCGGTGCCCCGCTGACCGCGATCGTGTTCGCATTCGGCCTCACGCACGACGCGAATGCACTGCTGCCGCTGCTCGCGGCGACGCTCGTCGCGCACGGCTTCGCGACCATCGTGATGAAGCGCTCGATCATGACGGAAAAGATCGCGCGCCGCGGTTATCACATCTATCGCGAATACGGCGTCGATCCGCTCGAGCGGCACGACATCGGCGAAGTGATGACGTCGGCCGACCTGCTCGTCGCGATCGACGGCGCAGCGACGCTCGATATCGTCGAGTCGCAGTACTTCGGCGCGAAGCAGACGCACCGTGCGTACCCGGTCGTGCAGAATGGCCGCCTGCTCGGTCTCGTCGATCGCGCGACGCTCGATGCGCAGCGCGCTCAGGCCGCGGCCGACACGCCGATCGCGGCCGCATTCGCCAACCATGCGCCTGCGGTCGCGCAGGCGCACGAAACGTGCCGCGTCGTCGCGTCGCGACTCGCGATGCTCGGCCTCGAACGCCTGCCCGTCGTCGCCGACGAGCAATCGATGCGTCTCACGGGCATCGTGTCGCGCAGCGACCTGATCAAGCCCGCACTCCAGCACTTCGACGACGAACAGAAGCGCGAACGCTTCCGCCCGATCGTCCCGGCCAACCTGCGCGACATCGGCACGCGCAAGGCCGGCTGACTCACCTGGCGGCGCGGCACTCTCACCGCGCACGACCCGCTCGCGTCACCTTCCGCCCGATGCGGCACGCCCCTCGTGTGCCGCATCGCATTCCGTCGCTTCCCGTGTTTAAAGTTGGTTAACAATCAGACGGGCGAAAGTTTGTCATCATGGTACTCATGCGACGGGGCCAACCATCCAGCCATTCCACATCGCGATCAAATAAAGAGTCACGGCACGGCATGCAGACGCATGCCGCTCGCCGCGACCGTCACGTCACCACACGACCGGGCAGCGCGCCGACCACGCAGCGCATGGCGTCGTGCCGCACACGATGCATGCCGTGCCGCAGCAAAGTGCACAGCATCGCAGCCGCCATTTGGCAAGCGCGTTAACAACTTGTTTCGGAATAGCCGGAACCGTGCTCTGCCGATGCAATCTCACTAGTACGCAGTCCTGTGCTGCGCATCCCACTCAATCAATCACGACTCGAGGGAGATAACGTGAACGCGAAATACTTACCGCTCATCGCATTGACCGTGGCATTTTCTGCTCATGCAGCCGATTCTGCCCTGCAGAACGTGGGACAAAGCCAGAAACCCGCCGACGAGGTCGCGCAGTGCATCGCGAAGACCTGGGCCGACAAGTCGCAGCAACAAGTGACGTCGCAGTATGAACTCGCGAACGGCCTCGCGATGGCCGTGTATGCGCCGGGCCAGCAGCCGCCGAACGGCGCTGCCGCCGTCGTGCGCCCGGCCAACGCCGCGAATGCGAAAACCTGGGTCGGTTTCCGCGGCGGCGATGCATCGTCGGCCGGCGACATCAACGCCTGCCTGTAACGAGAACAGGCGCTCCGGATGGCCATGGCGCCATCCGCTTGCTACAAGCCCCGCTTCGGCGGGGCTTTTTCTATTGCTGCGCGGCTGCGTGTTACAGGTAGCTGCAGACGTAATCGAGCGTCTCGAGCACTTCGATGTCGAAGCGGCTCTTGCCCGGCACCGAGAACGATTCGCCGGCGCCGTAGGTCTGCCATTCGCTGCTGCCGTCGAGCTTCACGCGGCACTTGCCGGCCTGCACTTCCATCAATTCGGGGGCGTCCGTGCCGAAGTTGAGCGCGCACGGCAGGATCACGCCGAGCGTCTTGCGCGTGCCGTCCGGGAAGAGCACGGTATGCGACACGCACTTGCCGTCGAAATAGACGTTCGCGCGCTTGACGACCGATACGTTGTCGAATTGGGTTGCACTGGTCATGAAATGCCTCTGATTGCTGGATGCCGGATGGCGATGTTGTTGGAGGCCGGCCGGAGCGGCGGGCCGGCCGCTATGATACCGGCTCGCGCGGCATGTGCCGGAATGGCGGGCCCGCCGCGCAAGCCGCGTGCCCGTTACACCATGGCAACGCCTCACGGATAATCGTCAGGATGACGATGCATTTAGGATCGTCAACCGCGGGCGCCGGTTCACCGCAGCCCCTTGCGCCGCGCGGAATCACGCAGGCAGTCGAGCAGCATCGCCGCCGCCGGGGTCAGCGGGCTGTCGCGGCGCGTGATGACCTGCACCGAGACGCCCGGCAGGCGCTCGCGGATCGGCAGCACCGCGAGCTGGTCGCGCGCCCACTCGGCCTGCAGCAATTGCTCGGGCATCGACGCGATCAGGTCGCATTCCATCATCAAGCTGCGCGCGAGCCCGAAGCTCGGGCATTCGACGACGCGCGCCGGCACCGGCAGCCCGTAGGCGACGAACGAATTGAACAGCACCTGCGTCGAGCTTTCCGGCGACGGGTTCATCAGCCAGTCTGCCTCGACGAGCTCGGCGAGCGACGTGGCCGACGCGAGCGGATGCCCCTTGCGGGCGACGATCAGCGACCGGCTGGCATAGAGCTCCGCGTGATCGAATTCGGCGGCCAGCAGTTCGGGCACGACGACGGCCACCGCGAAGTCGAGCGAGCCATCATGCAGGCGCGGCAGCGCGACGCCCGGAAACCCTTCGATCAGGTTGACGCGCGCCACCGGGAAGCGGCGCCGGAATGCGCGAAACGCGTCGGGCAGGATCGTCACGGCGGCGGCAGGCGTGATCGCCGCCGCGACGGAGCCCGTCATCGCGCCCTGCGCCTGCTCGATGTCGTCGCGGGCGCGCTGCATTTCGGCGACGATCAGCCGCGCGCGCACCTGCAATTGCTGGCCGAACGCGGTGAGCTGCACGCCGCGCGCGGTGCGCACGACGAGCGACACGCCGAGCGCGATCTCCAGTTCCTTGACCGCCTTCGTCAGCGCCGCCGGCGACACGTTCAGGCGCCGCGCGGCCGCGCGAATGCTGCCCTCTTCCGCGACGGTGACGAACGCTTTCAACTGATGGTATTTCATGGCGGCAACGCGTGACCCGTGGAAACCCTGTGCTGCGCGGCACACGCCGGATAAGGGTATTCCCGAGCGGCAACCGGTGGTGAGCACCAAAGCAATTTATCAGCTTCTGGTGCACAAAAGAAATTTATATGCTTGCTCGTCACAGGTGCGTCAAACGCCCCACCTGCCCCACAGGAGAGACCATGCTGCAAGCCGTGAACCCCGTCATCCCCGGTATCGCCGCGATCGCACCCGAGCTGGTCGACGTGCGCCGCCGCATCCACGCTCACCCCGAACTCGCGTTCGAGGAAACGCTCACGAGCGATCTCGTCGCCGAACTGCTCACCGGCTGGGGTTATGACGTGCATCGCGGCATCGGCAAGACGGGTGTGGTCGGCGTGCTGCGCGAAGGGCAAGGCACGCGCACCGTCGGGCTGCGCGCCGACATGGATGCACTGCCGCTCGGGGAAACCACCGGCCTGCCGTACGCCAGCCGCCACGCGAACAAGATGCACGCATGCGGCCACGACGGCCACACCGCGATGCTGCTGTGCGCGGCGCGCCACCTCGCGGCCACGCGCCAGTTCTCCGGCACGCTGAACCTGATCTTCCAGCCGGCCGAGGAAAACTTCGGCGGCGCGAAGGCGATGATGGACGACGGCCTGTTCGACCGCTTCCCGTGCGACGCGATCTTCGCGATCCACAACATGCCGGGCCGCGCGGCCGGCGACATGGCTTTCCGCACCGGCGCCGCGATGGCGTCGGCCGACCGCGTGACGATCACGCTGCGCGGCGTCGGCGGCCACGGCGCGATGCCGCATTTCGCGCGTGATCCGATGTCGGCCGCGGGCAGCATCATGGTCGCGCTGCAGACGATCGTCGCACGCGAGGTCGATGCGCAGCATGCGGCCGTGATCACGGTCGGCAGCGTGCAGGCCGGCGAGACGTTCAACATCATTCCCGAAACCGTCACGATGAAGCTGTCGGTGCGCGCGCTGAACGCCGACGTGCGCGCGCTGCTCGCGCGCCGCATCGAAGCGCTCGCGAAAGGCCAGGCGGAAAGCTTCGGCGTCACGGCGGAAGTCGACTACGACTACGGCTACCCCGTGCTCGTCAATCACGCGGAGCCGACCGCGTTCGCGGCCGACATCGCGCGCCGGATGCTCGGCGCCGAACGCGTCGAAACCGACACCGCGCGGTTGATGGGCAGCGAGGATTTCGCGTTCATGCTCGAAGCGCGCCCCGGCTGCTATGCGTTCATCGGCAACGGGATCGGCAGCAAGGGCGGCTGCATGGTGCACAACCCCGGCTACGACTTCAACGACGACATCCTCGCGATCGGCGCGAGCTACTGGGTTCGCATCGCCGAAGCCTGGCTCGCGGCCTGACGGCCCTTCACCCCATCGTATCGCGCCCAACCGGGGAGCCCCACATGGAAACGTCCGCCCTTTCGTTCGCCGGCACGCCGGTCGATGCCCGCGCCGCCGCGAAGAAACGCCGGCTGATCGCGGCCGCCGCCGTCGGCAACGCGCTCGAGTTCTACGACTTCACGGTCTACAGCTTCTTCGCGATCCTGATCGGCAAGCTGTTCTTTCCCGTGCATTCGTCGTTCGGGCAATTGATGCTCGCGGTCGCGAGCTTCGGCGTCGGCTTCGTCACGCGCCCGCTCGGCGGGCTCGTGATCGGCATGTATGCCGACCGCGCCGGCCGCAAGAAGGCGATGATCCTCACGCTGCTGCTGATGGCGCTCGGCACCGCGACGATCGCGGTCGCGCCGACCTTCGCGCAGATCGGGCTCGCCGCACCGCTGCTGCTCGTGCTCGCGCGCCTGCTGCAGGGGTTCGCGTCGGGCGGCGAAGTCGGCGCGTCGACGACGCTGCTGCTCGAACAGGCGCCGCAGCATCGTCGTGGCTTCTACGCGTCGTTCCAGTTCTCGAGCCAGGGGCTCGCCGCGCTCGCCGGTGCGCTGACCGGCGTCGCGCTGACGTCGACGCTGAATGCCGCGCAACTCGAAAGCTGGGGCTGGCGCGTGCCGTTCATCATCGGCACGCTGTTCGTGCCGCTCGGCTACTGGCTGCGCCGCACCGTCGAGGAAGTGCCGGCCGCCGCGCCGGCAGCCGCGCATGACGAGCCGGTTGCATCGCTGCCGCTCGCCGACGTGCTGCGCCATCACGGCAAGGCCGTATTCGCAGGCCTCGGCGTGACCATCGGCGGCACGTCGATCCACTACATCATCGTGTTCTACATGGCGATCTACGGCGTGCAGGTGCTGCACCTGCCGACGTGGCTGTCGATGACGGCCGGCTGCGTCGCGGGCGCGATCCTGATGCTCGTGACGCCGATCGGCGGCCACCTGTCCGACGTCTACGGGCGCAACCGGATCGTCTGGTGGACGCGCATCGTGCTGATGGCCGCGATCTATCCGGCGTTCGTCGCGCTGAACCGCTGGCCCGGCGCCGCATCGCTGCTGTCGATCATCGCCGCGCTGTCGATCGTGCATGCGATCAACATCGGCGCGACGGGCGCGATGCTCGGCGAACTGTTCCCGCGTGCGGTGCGCGCGACCGGCGGCGCGCTCGTGTACAGCATCGGCGTCGCGATCTTCGGCGGCTTCGCGCAATTCTTCGTCACGTGGCTGATCGCGGCGACCGGCAACCCGAACGCACCTGCGTGGTACTCGATCGGCTGCGGTGCGATGACGCTGCTTGCCGTGCGCTGCATGGATGAAAAGGCCGGGAAGGCACTTGACTGACCGGTGGCCGATGCGCGATGCGCGATTGACGTGGTGCGCGCGCATCGTGCATGATCGCTCCATGCGCCACATCACGACCACCACCTCGACCACGACGCGCACGACCGCCTTCGGCGGGCTCGTGCGGCGAGTGCGCGCAAGGTCGTAGCGCCATCCCTCACAGGCCCCGCCGGTTCCGGACGGGGTCTTGTCGTTTCTCCGTCCGTACCGGTCACTCAGGAGAAACGCAATGTCCGAAGTCTCTTCCCCGAAACGCGCACTGCTCGTCGTCGACATGCAGGTCGGCCTGTTTCACGGCCCCGAGCGTCCGTACGACGGCGAACGCGTGCTCGCCAACATCAACCGGTTGATCGGTCGCGCGCATGAAGCCCGTGCGCCGGTGTTCGCCGTGCGTCACACCGGGCCGGCCGGCTCACCGATCGCACCCGGAACGCCGCTGACCGCGCTGGTGCCGGAACTCGCGATCGATACGGCGCGCGACACCGTGTTCGACAAGACGCGGCCGAGCTGCTTCGCGGGTACGCGGCTCGCCGAATGGTTGCGCGCAGCCGGCATCGGCGAGATCGTCATCGCGGGAATGAAGACCCAGTACTGCGTCGACACGGCCTGCCGTGCGGCCGCCGATCACGGCTTTCGCGCGGTGCTCGTGACCGACGCGCACACCTGCATGGACACGCCGGCGCTGCCGGCCGAGCGGATCGTCGCGCATCACAACGCGACGCTCGGCGGCCCGTTCGCGACGCTCACCACGACCGACGCGTGCGTGTTCTGAACGACACCGTTCACGCACCGTAAACGCAACAACGCACGGGCAGCCGCCGCCCGTGCGTTGTGTACCGGTCGCGTAACCGCCCGCTCAGAACGTATGCATCATCCCGACATACGCGCCCGTCTGCGACTCGCCCGTGATCGGGCTCGTGCCCGACGTCGCATCGCGCGGCGTCGCGAGCAGCGAGAAGTTGGAGTTGCCGCCGTTGCGTACATACGCGACCGTCCCGTACAGGAAGGTGCGCTTCGACAGGTTGTACGTGGTGCCGAGCACGTACATCATCGCGTGGCCCGACGGATCGTGCGATGCATCGCCGCCGCCGTCGCCCACCTTCACGTAGTAACCGCCACCGGTCACGGCCCATTGCGGCGTCGCGGTATAAGTCGCGCCGAGCCAGTAGTGATCGGCACGATCGGCCACGCCGGCCGGGCTGTCCGGCGCCTGGTAGTGCGTATACGCCCCCTGGATCTTGAACTTCGACACCTTCACGTTCGCGCCGACGAAGTACTCGCGCGACGCGGTGAAGATGTTGCTGAACTTGCCGTTGTTGTCGCGCAGTTCGTCGTAGATGCCGCGCACGTCGAGCAACGGCGAGTGGTACGAGATCATGATCCCGTCCGAGCGGCCGAAATCGTCGGCCGCGCCGTAGTTGAAGCCGCGCGATTGATTGCCGAACGCGTATTGCGCCTGCACGTCGAAGCCGCCGATCACCGGGCTGTGATATTCGATGTTGTTGCTGGTCTGCTGCCAGTTGCGGCCGCGCACGAGCGAGGCCGACGAAAACGCCTGCTGCACGAACGGGTCGAATTCCCACACGCCGTCGCTGTCGATGAACAGGTTGCGGCCGGCCTGCAGCTGGCCCCACGTGTTGCTCTTCAGCCCGACGTACGCGCGGCGCGACCACATGCGGCCGCCGCCCGTCTGGCCGTTCATCACCTGGAACGCGGTTTCCAGGTTGAAGACCGTCGACAGCCCGCCGCCGAGATCCTCGATGCCCTTCAGCCCGAACATGCTGGTGCCCCAGTCGCCGCTTTCGGCGCTCCAGCGGGTCCCGCTGCCGCCATTCGGCTTCGCGATGTGGTTCAGGTATTCGATGCCGCCGTCGACGCGGCCGTACAACGTCACGCTCGTCTGTGCAAAAGCGGCCGCCGGTGTGGCGGCCGCGATCAGCCATGCGAAATGTTTGAGTCGCAAAATGATGCCCCCTCGGAGTCTCGACCTTCCAGCGCGCGCCCCATGCGCGCGCCCCGGGTCCGTTTATCCGCGATCGATCGAAAAACGCCCGGGGCCCGCCGCGCAAAGCGCGAGCAGGCCGCCGACGATCGCGATGTTCTTGTAGAAATGAATCATGTTGTTGATCTGCTCGCCGCCCGTCATCGTCCAGTAGTGGTGGCCGATGATGCCGGTGCCGATCGTATAGAGCGCCAGCAGCAGCGCGAGCGCCCGCGTCTGGAAGCCGACCAGGATCGCGACCCCGACGAACAGCTCCATCACGACGGAGATCGCGGCGGAGATGATCGGCGCGGGCGCGCCTTCGGAACCCATGAACGCAATGGTCCCGGGGAAGTCGACGATCTTCTTCCAGCCGAACATGATGAACAGGATCACGAGCAGGATCCGGGCAAGCAGCAGCAGCACATCGCGCTGGGACGCGAGAAACGGTTGATTCGGTGTCATGGTGTCGATCAACGAAAACGATGCGCGTAGCCCGAACAGCGCCGGCGCACCGGATTGCGAATGAACCAGGACGGGCGGCCGCCTGCGCCGCCCGCCCCGCTCTGCAACAACCGGCATCGGGCGACGACCCGATGTGCTGTACTCCTCCTCTTGTCAGTTATCGCCCTGCTTCGTCACGCGCCGCATCAACGCAGCTTCGCGACGTCCTGCTCGGTCACCTTCGCAGCCGGATTGCCGAACTGCCCGGTCAGGTAGTTCGTCAGCGCGGCGATCTGCGCATCCGACAGCTCGTGGCGGAACGCCGGCATCCCGACGTCCTCGCTGCCGGCCTTGCGCTGCACGCCGTTCAGGATCACCTGCACGAGGTTGGTCGGATTCGGTGCGCCGACCGTCGTGTTGTGGAACAGCGGCGGGTAATAGCCGTCAGGCGTGCCCTTGCCCTGCATCTGGTGACACGTTGCGCAGTTGCCGAGATAGAGCCGTGCCGGGTCGATGCCCGACGACGCGAGCGCGACGCCGCGCAGCGTCAGGCCATCTTCGGCCGGCTTGCCCCACGACGCGCGCGACTGCTTCGCATCGCCGCTGGCGACGGCCGGCACCGTGCGAATGTACGTCGAGATCGCGCCGATGTCGGCTTCGGTCATCTTCGAGAAGCTGTGCTCGATCGCCTCGGCCATCGGGCCGGCCGCCTGCGCGAGACCCGGCACGCTGCCGGTGCGCAGGTACTGGACGAGCTGCTGCTGCGTCCAGCCGCCGATCCCCGCGTTGGCGTCGGACGTGATGTTGTAGCCGTCCCAGCCCGCGAGCACCGAGCCCGACAGGAAGCTGCCGCCCGTCTCGTCAAGCGACTTCTCCTGCATCGCGATGCCGCGCGGCGTGTGGCACGTGCTGCAGTGCGCCAGGCCCTGGACCAGGTACGCGCCGCGGTTCCACTCGGCGCTCTGCGCCGGCTTCGGCTCGTACGCGCCGTCCTTCAGGAACAGCCAGTTCCATATCTTCAGCGGCCAGCGCATGCTCAGCAGCGCGGGGATCTCGTTCTTCGGCGGCGCCTGCTTGACCGGCTCGACGCCGTGCATGAAGTACGCGTACAGGGCCTTCACGTCGTCGTCGTTGATCTTCGCGTACGACACGTACGGCATGGCCGGATACAAGTTGTCGCCGTTCTTCGACACCCCGTGGCGCACCGCGCGCTCGAAGTCCTCGGCCGACCAGTTGCCGATGCCCGTGTCGGGATCGGGCGTGATGTTGCTCGTGTAGACCTTGCCGAGCATCGGGATCGGCATGCCGAGGCCGCCCGCGAACGGCTTGCCGCCCTTCGCGGTGTGGCACGCCATGCAGTCGCCCGCGACCGCGAGATATTCGCCGCGCTTGACGAGCGCCGGATCGGCCGCATCGGCCGCGCGTACGAGACCCGGCAGCGCGAGGCAGCCGGCGAGGAGGAAGGTGAGAGTAGATTTCCGCACGGTCAGACTTCCTTCTTCAGCGTGTCCGACATCCGCAGCGCAAGCGCCGCGATCGTCAGCGTCACGTTCACCGTACCGACGGTCGGCATCGTCGAGCTGCTCGAGATGAACAGGTTCGGATGGTCGAACGTGCGGCAGTCCTTGTCGACGACCGAGTCGCGTGCATCCGCGCCCATGATCGTCGCGCCCGTGATGTGGTTGTTCGGCGCGAACTCGTCGTTGAAGACGACTTCGGTGCCGCCCAGCACCTTCGCGGCCGTCGCGTAGACCTCGCGCGTGTGCACGGCGCCACGCTTCACGTAGTCGTCGATCGCATACGTGATCTCGGGGCGCGGAATGCCGATCGCGTCGGTGGCCGTCTTGCTCGGCACGATGCGGTTCTCGGGTTGCGGCAGGATTTCGTGGAAGCAGTCGAACTGCACGTAGCGCGCGGAACGGTCGCGGATCTGCGCGTCGAGCTCCTCGGGCTTCATCAGCTTGCCGCCCTTGAAGATCTTCTGCGTTTCCTGGTTGATGCGTGACATGTTCGACAGGTGGATCTTCTTCGCGGCTTCGGTCGCGCGGAACGGGCCGTCGCGGAAACCGATCAGCGACGTCATTTCCTGCGGGCCGCGGCCCGGCCATAGCTTCTCGTTCGCGTAGAACGACACGCCGGTGCCCGGGTGATCCATCAGGTTGCGGCCGACCATGTCCGAGCTGTTCGCGACACCGTTCGGGAAATCGCGGTTCGCGGACATCAGCAGGATCTTCGGCGTCTCGATGCCGTTCGCCGCAATCACGAAGTACTTGCCTTCGACGCGATGGTCGGCGCCCGTCTTGTCCTTGTAGACCGCGGCGGTGATGCGCTTGTCCGGCCCGGTCTCGAGCTTGTAGACGACCGCGCTGTCGATCAGCTTCGCGCCGGCCAGCTCGGCCTTCTCGACGTGAACGATACCGTTGTACATCGCGCCGATCGGGCAGATCGGCATGCAGTTGTTGTTCCCGCAACAGGTCGGCCGGCCGTCGTACGGGCGGCTGTTGCGCGCGACCGGCTCGGTCACCACGTGGAACTTCGGGTCGTAGCCGTTGAGCGCGCTCTTGATCGTCTGCTCGTTGAACGACAACGGCAGCGGCGGCATCGGGTACGGCTCCTTGCGCGGCGAGTACAGGTCTTCCTCGGGGCCCGGGCCCCACACGCCGAGTTCCTCTTCGGCGCGCTGGTAGTAATGCTCGAGGTCGTCGTACTGGATCGGCCAGTCGCGGCCGACGCCGTACACTGTCTTCATCTTGAAGTCGTTCGGGATGAAGCGCCACGCCGACGCGGCCCAGTGCCACGTCGTGCCGCCCACCGCGCGGATGTACTGCGAGTTGAACTTGTGCTCGCCCTTCAGGATCAGGTAGTCGTTCGGCGGGCCGTATTCCGGATGCGGCGCCCATGCGCTCGACGGATACGGCGCCATGAAATCGGTCTTGTCGACCTGGTTGCGGAAGCGCTCGACGATTTCCCAGCGCGGCATGCGCGGGCCGGCTTCCAGCAGGATCACGGACTTGCCCGCCATCGCGAGCTGGTGTGCAACGATCGCGCCTGCGACACCCGACCCGACGACGACGACGTCGGCCTTTTGCGTATCGGTATCGGCCATCAGGCTTGCCTCTCGATCGGTTTTTCGGCCCAGAAGCCGGGTTTGTTGGGGCAATACGACGGGATCACGAGCGTATCGGATACGACGCTGAACATTAATGCTTCTTCGTAGGTAATCACGACGTTGTCCACGATACCGAGATACCACGCTTCAAGAATCTTCAGCGCGAGTGCTTCCTGATCGGGATTCAGCGAACCGGACGCGAGTGCGCCGGCGAGTTGCGGCAGGCCGTCGGCCGTCTTGAACGAACCCTTCTGCAATGCCTGCAGGAAGCGCTGGCCGAGCACGCGGCTCAGCCCCTTCTTGCCTGTCACTGCTTCGGAGAGCGTCATGAACGTATCGAGCGGCGCGGTGCCGGGATCGTCGGCCAGGGCCTGCAACGCCAGCGAGCCCGTGAGGCCCGCTGCCGTCAGCGCCAGTGCGCCCTGCAGCCATTGACGCCGTGTGATGCCTGTTACGGCTGTGTCGCCTGTGCGACGCGAGTGGGGAGTGTTGTCGTTGTGCATGTTTCCTTCTCTCGAACACCGGATTCGGGAAAACCACGCTTGATATTTCTCAAACATTGGCGCGGACCTGAAATGTACGCGCACAAATCGGATCGAACAATCTTTTTATAGTCCATTAAATGTTCCGCAATCCGAGACAATCGACATTTCGCTGCATTTTTGTGTCGTTGACGCGACAAATCTGCGGCGCGCACCCCAGTGTCGCACGCCGACGACACACCGTGCAGCGCGATGCGCGCGCAGGTCGGTCGGTTAGAATCGCGTGCAATCAAACAGAAAGCTTCCCTCCAAGGGCAACGAGCGATGAAGCAACGCGACAAACAGAACAAGGCAAAGCGAACCGACCACACCACCCGGCTGCTCTGGCGCATCGGCGCCGTCGCGGCGCTCGGCGGCGCCACGGCGCTGTCGCTGCATGCGGGCGCGGCGCGCACGGTGAGCGTGTCGCCGCAAGGCACCGTCACCGAGGTCCGGCAAACCGTCGTCAAGTTCGACGAACCGATGGTCGCGTTCGGGTCGGCCTCCGCGCCGAATCCCGCCCGCGTCACCTGCAACGATTCCACGGCGGCGCGCGGCCAGGGACACTGGCTCGACGACAAGACCTGGGCTTACGATTTCGAAAACGACCTGCCGCCCGGCGTGCGCTGCTCGGTCGCGCTCAACGACACGTTGCGCTCGGTCGCCGGCAATGCGGCCAGCGGCCCGCGCCGCTTCACGTTCCAGACGGGCGGCCCGTTCCCGGTGAACGTCCGCCCCGGCTCGCGCGAGATCGAGGAACGGCAGATGTTCGTGCTGAAGCTGAACGGCCCGGCCGAACCGCGCTCGGCGCTCGCGAACATCTGGTGCGAAGCAGCCGGCATCGGCAACCGCATTCCCGTCACGGCCGCCGACGACGATGCGCGCAATGCACTCCTCGACCATTTCGGTCTGAAGAAGGATGCCGCGCGGGTGCTGACGCTGTCGTGCGCACAGGCGCTTCCGGCGAGCGCGAAGATGCAACTCGTGTACGGCAAGGGCGTCACGAGCCCGAGCGGGATCCCGAACGAAACGGAACGCCGCTTCGATTTCACCGTGCGCGCCCCGTTCGCCGCGAGCTTCTCGTGCGAACGCGAAAACGCGAAGGCGCCCTGCACGCCGCTGCGCCCGCTCACGCTGTCGTTCAACGCGCCGATCGCGCGCAAGAACGCCGAGGCGATCAAGTTGCGCGGCCCGGACGGAACGCTCTCGCCGACCTTCGCGGCCGACGACAAGAGCGAGGAAGTCACCACCGTCACGTTCAACCCGCCGCTGCCCGAGCAGGCCGGCCTCACGATCGAGTTGCCGTCGGGCCTGCGCGACGTGACCGACCGCTCGCTGTCGAATGCCGACCTGTTCCCGCTCGCGACGCGCACCGCGCCGATGCCGCCGCTCGCGAAGTTCTCGTCGGGCACCTTCGGGATCGTCGAGCGCTTCGCCGAACCCGATTCGCCCGCGCTCGTGCCCGTCACGCTGCGCAACGTCGAGGCCGACCTGCATATCGACGGCCTCAACACTCAAGGTGCGCAATTCTCGAACCTGAAGGTCGACGACGACACCGCGATTCGCCAGTGGATGCGCACGGTCGACCGCTTCGACAACTGGTCGATGACGGCCGGCTCGATCGACAGCCAGATTCCCGGCCTGCTCGAACGAAAGGGCCAGCATCCCGTGTACGTGCCGCGCGAAGCCGGCGAGAAGGCGCCCGCGCCGAAGGATCGCCGCATCGACGTGCGCTCGCTGACGCTGCTCAAGGGCCAGCCCGGCGTGCAGGCGCTGACGCTGCCGAAGGCGGACCCGAAGGCGCTGCGCCCGTTCGAAGTCGTCGGCGTACCGATCGAGAAGCCCGGCTTCTACGTGCTCGAGCTCGCGTCGCCCGCGCTCGGCCGCTCGCTGCTCGCGAAGCCGTCGAGCATGTACGTGCGCACCACGGTGCTCGTCACCAACCTCGGCGTGCACCTGAAACAGGGCCGCGAAAACAACCTCGTGTGGGTCACGACGCTCGACAAGGGCAAACCCGTGCCGAACGCGCAGATCCGCGTATCGGACTGCAACGGCGACGAGATCGCGTCCGGCAAGACCGATGCGCAGGGCCTGCTGAAGATCGACGGCGCGTTCGAATCGAAGCGCGCCTGCAGCTCGTCCGATTCGGAGCAACGCTTCGACGACTACTTCGTGTCGGCCCGCGTGAACGATCCGAAGACGGGCCCCGACATGGCGTTCGTCAGCTCGGGCTGGAACCGCGGAATCGAATCGTGGCGCTTCAACGTGCCGACCGACACGGACAGCGCACGCACCGTGCGCGCGCATACGGTCTTCGACCGCACGCTGCTGCGCGCCGGCGAAACCGTGTCGATGAAGCACTTCATTCGTGCCGAAACGCTGCAGAGCCTCGCGTTCCCGGCGCAATACCCGACGCGCTTGACGATCCGCCATCTCGGCACCGGCCAGACCTACAAGCTGCCGCTCACGTGGGCAGCCGACCACAGCGCGGACACGCAGTTCACGCTGCCGGCCGCCGCGAAGCTCGGCGAATACAGCGTCGAGCTCGAAGGCGGCCCGGAAGACGCACCGACCGCCACCTATTACAGCGGCAGCTTCCGCGTCGAGGCGTTCCGCCTGCCGGTGCTGAAGGGGTCGATCGGCGCGCGCGACGCGCAGAAGAGCCCGCTCGTCGCCGTGAAGGAAGCGCCGCTCGCGGTGCAGATCGACTACGTATCGGGCGGCGGCGCATCGAACCTGCCGGTGCAGGTGTCGGCGCTGATGAAGTGGGCGTCGCCGCCGTTCGCGGATCGCTTCGAGGACTTCAGCTTCACGCCGTATCGCGCCGACAAGAGCGACGGCAACGCCGACGACGATTCGCAGGACGGCGACAACGCATCGGCGTCGAACAACGATCCCGACGCAACGAAGCTGATCGCCGACAAGCTGCCGCTGACGCTCGACCGCAACGGCGCGGGCTCGGTCACGCTCAAGGGCCTGCCCGACGTCGACGCACCGAAGCGCATCGCGCTCGAAGCGACGTTCGCCGACCCGAACGGCGAAGTGCAGACGATTCGCGGCGACACGATCCTGTGGCCGGCCGCGGTGGTGGCCGGCATCAAGGCGGGCCGCTGGGTATCGGTCGGCCAGCGCGTGCCCGTGCAGGCACTGGCGGTCGACCTGCAAGGCAAGCCGCGCGCGTCGGTGCCGATCGAGATCAAGGGTGTCGCGCACGTCACGACGTCGTCGCGCAAGCGGATGGTCGGCGGCTTCTACGCGTACGACAACAAGAGCGACACGCGCGACCTCGGCGTGCTGTGCTCGGGCAAGACTGACGACAAGGGCCGCATGGCCTGCGACGCGACGCTCGAACAGGCCGGCAACGTGCAGCTGATCGCGGTTGCCAAGGACGGCGACGGCCGCACGTCGAACGCATCGACGTCGGTGTGGGTCACGCGCGAGGACGAACTCTGGTTCGGCGGCGACAACACCGACCGGATCGACGTGATCCCCGAGAAAACCGCGTACGAGCCGGGCGAAACCGCCCGCTTCCAGGTACGCATGCCGTTCCGCTACGCGACTGCGCTGGTCGCGGTCGAACGCGGCGGCGTGATGGAAACGCACATCGTCGAGCTGAACGGCAAGAACCCGACGGTCGACCTGAAGGTCGACGAATCGTGGGGGCCGAACGTCTACGTGTCGGTGCTCGCGCTGCGTGGCCGGATTCGCGAAGTACCGTGGTACTCGTTCTTCACGTGGGGCTGGAAGGCGCCGGTCGAATGGGCGCGCGCGTTCTGGCGCGAAGGCCGTCACTATGAAGCGCCGACCGCGTTCGTCGACCTGTCGAAGCCCGCGTTCCGCTATGGTCTCGGCGAAATCAAGGTCGGCACGGGCGTGCACCGTCTCGGCGTGACCGTGACGACGGACGCGACGCGCTACACGGTGCGCAGCAAGGCGCAGGCGCACGTGAAGGTCACGCTGCCCAACGGCCAGCCCGCACCGGCCGGCACGCAAATCGCGGTCGCGGCCGTCGACGAGGCGCTGCTCGAACTGATGCCGAACAACAGCTGGGACCTGCTCGACGCGATGCTGCGGCGACGCGCGTACGGCGTCGAGACATCCACGGCACAGATGGAAATCGTCGGCCGCCGCCACTTCGGCCGCAAGGCCGTGCCGGCGGGCGGCGGTGGCGGCAGCGCGCCGACGCGCGAGCTGTTCGACACGTTGCTGCTGTGGAATCCGCGCGTGACGCTGGATGCGAACGGCAGCGCGACCGTCGAGGTGCCGCTGAACGACGCGCTCACGCGCTTCCGGATCGTCGCGATCGCTGCGGTCGGCCCCGACCGCTTCGGCACCGGCAGCACGTCGATCCGCAGCACGCAGGACCTGCAGCTGATCTCCGGCCTGCCGCCGCTCGTGCGCGAAGGCGACGCGTTCCGTGCGCAGGTCACGCTGCGCAACACGACCGACCGTGCGATGCAGGTCGTCGTGACGCCGCGCGTGACGGGCCTCGACGTCGCGCCGCAAACCGTCTCGCTCGCGGCCAACACGGCCACCGAGGTCGCGTGGACGATCACCGTCCCCGAGCAGGCGCTCGACGCGGCCGGTGCGCTGAACTGGCGCATCGAGGCGGCCGAGCAAGGCGGCAAGCGCGCGGCCGACGCGCTGGCGGTCGCGCAGAAGGTCGTGCCCGCGCTGCCGGTCACGGTCCAGCAGGCGACGCTCGCACAAGTCGACGGCACGCTGACGGTGCCGGTCGCCTCCCCGGCCGGCGCCGCGAACAACGCGCAAGGCCTGCCGCGCGGCGGCATCGCCGTGTCGCTGCAGTCGAAGCTCGCCGACGGGCTGCCCGGCGTGAAACGCTGGTTCGAACGCTATCCGTACCGCTGCCTCGAACAGCAGACGTCGCGCGCGATCGGCCTGCGCGACCCCGCGCAATGGCAGGCGCTGATCGCACGCATGCCCGTCTATCTCGACAGCGACGGGCTCGCAAGCTACTTCCCGCCGTCGTCCGACGATTCGCATGCCGGCAGCGCGACGCTTTCGTCGTACCTGCTCGTGGTGTCCGACGAGGCGAGCCGTCTCGACCCGCGCTTCGCGCTGCCGGAAGACCTGCGTACGCAGCTCGAGGCCGGGCTCGTGCGCTTCGTCGACGGCCGCCTCGAGCGCAACGCGTGGGCGCCGCGCCAGGATCGCGACCTGCGCAAGCTGGCCGCGATCGAGGCGCTGTCGCGCTACGGCGCCGCGCAGGGCCGCATGCTCGGCTCGATCGAGATCGCGCCGAACCAGTGGCCGACTTCCGCGGTGATCGACTATCACGCGATCCTGACGCGCGTGAAGGACATCCCGCAACGCGACGAGAAACGCGCGCAGGTCGAACAGATCCTCCGGGCACGCCTCACGTACCAGGGCACGCAGCTCGTCTTCTCGACCGCACGCGACGACGACCTGTGGTGGCTGATGACCAGCAACGAGACCAACGCGGCACGTCTCGCGCTGGAATTCGCGGGCGACCCGGCGTGGAAGGACGAAATGCCGCGCGTGACGGCCGGCCTGCTCGCGCTGCAACGCCAGGGCGCATGGCAGACCACGACGTCGAACGCGCTCGGCCTGCTCGCGGTCGAGCGCTTCTCGCGCACCTACGAGAGCACGCCGGTCACCGGTGCGACGAAGGTCGCGCTCGGCGGCGACGCGCGTACGATCTCGTGGTCGCAAGGAGCGGCACCCGCGGCCGCCGACACGCCTGCGTCGGCAACCCCGGCCACCCGCGCCGCCGCGGCCCGCAGCGTGATGCTGCCGTGGCCGCGCGCGTCGCAGGCGCCGGCCACGCTGTCGGTCACGCAGGACGGCACGGGCCGCCCGTGGGCCACGATCGAAAGCCTCGCGGCTGTGCCGCTGCGTTCGCCGTTCGCGGCCGGCTACCGGATCACGAAGACCGTCACGCCCGTATCACCCGCGGTCAAGGGCGTGCTGACGCGCGGCGACGTCGTGCGCGTGCATCTCGACATCGATGCGCAGAGCGACATGACGTGGGTCGTCGTCAACGATCCGGTTCCGGCCGGTTCGACGATCCTCGGTTCGGGCCTCGGCCGCGACTCCGAAGCGGCGACGCAGGGCGAGAAGACGCCGGACGGCGCGTGGCCGGCGTTCATCGAGCGCGATTTCGACGGCTACCGCGCTTACTACGACTATCTGCCGAAGGGCAAATTCTCGGTCGAGTACACGGTGCGGCTGAACAACGTCGGCACGTTCGGGCTGCCGCCGACGCGTGTCGAGGCGCTGTACGCGCCGTCCGTGTACGGCCTGTGGCCGAACCCGCCGATGACAGTGAAGCCGGCCGAAGCGGGCAAGTAACGAGACCTTGATGATCGATCCGGTATTGCCGCGGCCGGCGCGTTTCGCCGGCCGCGTATTCGTCGCCATCGTGCTGGCCGCGCCGCTCGTCGCACATGCGCTGCCGAGCTACGACGAAGTGCGCCGCAACTGGCGCAGCTCCGACTGGGTGCTGCTCGCGCGCGACGGCACGCCGCTGCAGCGCACACGTGTCGACCTGACCGAACGGCGCGGCGACTGGGTGTCGCTCGCCGATGTGTCGCCCGCGTTTCGCGAGGCGATCGTCGTGTCCGAAGACAAGCGCTTTTATGAGCACAGCGGCGTCGACTGGCGCGGCATCGCCGGTGCCGCATGGGGCAACCTGTGGAACGAGCGCACGCGCGGCGCATCGACCGTCACGATGCAGCTCGCCGGGCTGCTCAGCGATTCGCCGCGCCGCTCGGGCCAGCGCTCGCTGCCGCAGAAGGCGACGCAGGCGGTCAATGCGCTGCTGCTCGAACGCGGCTGGCGCAAGGACCAGGTGCTCGAGGCGTACCTGAACCTCGTGCCGTTCCGTGGCGAGACGATCGGCCTCGCCGCGCTGTCGCAGGTGCTGTTCGGCAAGGCGCCGTCGGGCCTCGATGCACGCGAAGCCGCGATCGCGGCCGCGCTCGTGCGCGCGCCCAACGCAACACCCGCAAAAGTCGCCGAGCGCGCGTGCCGGATCCTGCGCGACATGCATGCCGAGCAGGCCTGCGCGTCGCTCGACGGCTACGTACAGCTCGTCATCGCGCGCCCGGCCAGCGCCGCGCGCGACGACGGCGCCGCACTCGCCCCGCACTTCGCGCGACGCATCGCGGCCGAGGTCCGGCCAACGGCCGGCGCGCAGATCCGCACGACCCTCGATGCGCCGCTGCAGCGCTTCGCGCGCGACACGCTGGTGCGCGCGCTGACCGAGCTCAACGCGCCCGCGCACCGGCGCAACGTGCAGGACGGCGCGGTCGTCGTGATCGACAATGCGACCGGCGAGATTCGCGCGTGGGTCGGCTCGTCCGGCGCGCTGTCGGGCGCGCGCGACGTCGATGCCGTGCTCGCGCCGCGCCAGGCCGGCTCGACGCTCAAGCCGTTCCTGTATGCGCAGGCGATCGACGAGAAACGGCTGACGGCCGCGTCGCTGCTCGACGATGCGCCGATCAACCTCGCCGCCGGGGGCGGCCTGTACATTCCGCAGAACTACGACAAGGATTTCAAGGGCTGGGTGAGCGTGCGCAGCGCGCTCGGCGGCTCGCTGAACGTGCCGGCCGTGCGCACGCTCGTGCTCGTCACGCCGCACCGCTTCGCGCGCACGCTGACCGCGCTCGGCCTGCCGCTCGCGCAGGAAGGCGACTACTACGGCTTCAGTCTCGCGCTCGGCAGTGCGGACGTCACGCTGCTGTCGCTGACCAATGCGTACCGCGCGCTTGCGAACGGCGGCATGGCCCGCAAGGTCGTCGACCGGCCCGCGCCGGCGCCGGCATCCGGCACGTCGGCAGCTGCGCCAGCGACCGACGGCACGCGCGTGTTCAGCGAGGCAGCCAGCTTCGTCGTGACCGACATCCTCTCCGACAACAACGCGCGCGTGCGCACGTTCGGCTTCGACAATCCGCTCGCGACGCGCTTTTTCTCGGCGGTCAAGACCGGCACCAGCAAGGACATGCGCGACAACTGGACCGTCGGCTTCACGTCGCGCTATACGGTCGGCGTGTGGGTCGGCAATGCGGACGGCTCGCCGATGTGGGACGTGTCGGGCGTCACGGGTGCGTCGCCCGTGTGGTCGGCCGTCGTGGGCTACCTGCACCGCGACCAGCCGAGCCGTGCGCCGCGCGCGCCGGCCGGCGTCGAGACGCGCCGCATCGCGTTCGAACGCGATATCGAACCGTCGCGCAACGAGTGGTTCGTCGCGGGAACGGCGGTCGACACGATCCGGCTCGCCGCCCCCGTCACGCCGGGCAAGGACGGTGCGCGCGCGCCGCTGACGATCGGCACGCCGACCGACGGCACGATCTTCGCGATCGATCCGGACATTCCGCCGAAGAACCAGCGGATCTGGTTCGAGCGCTCGGCCGGGCGCGCCTCGAAATTCGCGTGGCGGCTCGACGACAAGGTGATCGGGCATGCCGATCGCATCGCGTGGATGCCGTGGCCGGGGCGGCACCGGCTCGAACTCGTCGATGCGCGCGGCAATGTGGCCGATACGATCAGCTTCGAGGTGCGCGGCGCATTCGCGAAGGCGGCCGCGCGCAAGCCCTGAGCGGGTGAATGCGTGAGCCGGCGTTGCCTGTTGCTCGCCCAGGTGATGGCGCCAGCACGCTCACCGCACGACTGACGCCCCGCCGCCGGCGTGGCGGCACGGCGCACGACCCGCTCGACGGCAGCATGCCAAACGGCCGAGCAGCGCCCCGATTCGGGACCTAGAATAGGAACGGCGCCTCACTTTCTGCGCCAACCGGTTGCCCCACTCTCTTCAAGGCCCGCGACCATGAACATTCACCCCAGGCGTTTCATCCGCCCCGCGCTGGGCACGCTCTGCCTCGCCACCCTCGCGACGCTTCAGGCGTGCAACGGCGATGCCTGCTTCGGCGTCGATGCCTGCTTCAACAACAACACGCAGACGGTCGCGCTTTCCGGCACGGCCGCGACGGGCGGCGCGCTCGCCAGCGCGCAGGTCACGGTCAGTTGCGTGGCAGGGTCGGCGACGACGCTGACGGATGGCGGCGGCAACTACCGCTTGACGGTCAATGCGGCGCTGCCGTGCGTGATCACCGTGACGTCGGGCAGCACGAGCCTGCATTCGCTCGCCTATGCGGGCGGCACGTTCAATACGACGCCCGAGACGGAGCTGATGCTCGTCTATCTCGCCGCCCAGCTCGGCACGAACACGGGCACATTGATCGGCAATTTCCAGGGGAATTCGCGCTATCAGCAGGCGATGAACAACGCGGACACCGTACAGGCCGCGCAATCGGCCGTGGTGACGAACCTGCAGCAGCGCTATTCGGTGGCGCTCACCGCGCCAGCGTTCCTGACCACATCGTTCACGGTCGGGCAACCGGGTGTCGACAGCGATCTCGCCGCACTCGCGAAAGCCGGCGCAATTGATTCAAACGGGATGCCTGATCCGGCTGCGGTGTCGCTGCTGACGCAGGCCGGCGCGGCGCATCCGCTGTAAACGGCCTGTGGTGGAAAGAAATTCGCCCGGTAGCGGCCGTCAGGTGCGCGCTTCGGATTCGCCATCCGCCAGCAACGCCCATCGTTCGTGGTCGCGCCATTCGCCGCCGATGCGCAGATAGCGCGGCGAAAACCCCTCTTTCGCGAAACCGAGCCGCCGAACCAGCGCGATCGACGCGTGGTTGCCGGGCTGGATGTTCGCTTCGAGCCGATGCAGCCCGAGTTCGCCGAACGCGACGCCGATCGCCGCGCGCAGGGCTTCGGTCATCAGCCCCGTACGGCTGAACGCCGCCATTCCGTAGTACCCGAGATACGCGCTCTGGAACACGCCGCCGACGATCTCGTTGAGGTTCACCACACCGACCACCGCCCCGGACGTGCGTTCGCGCGCGACGAGGCCGACGTTCGGCCCCGTCAGGCAGCGGCCGAACCACTGGTCGAATCCCGCCTGGTCGGTGAACGAATCGACCCACGGGAGATGGTGGCTCCGGCTCGCGCGGTTGGCGGCGATCAGGTCGGCGGCGTCGGCACGGGCGACGCGGTTCAGCAGGATCGGGCTCATGGCTCGTCGACGGCGGGCACTTACGCGGCCTCCTCGCGCCCGCACGCGACGGGCGCGGCCTGCGCCTGCTGCTGCGACAGGTACCGCAACAGCTTGGTGACCATCCACACGACGATGCACGACAGCAGGACGAAGAACACCGCGAGCGGCGTCAGCACGTGAATCGACACGAAGCCGGCCAGCCCCATCATCGCGGACGACACGAGCAGCAGCGCGCACCCGAGGATCGCGCTCGTCAGGCCGGCGATATGCGGAAACAGCGAATTGCCCTTGGCCATCAGCGTCGGATACATCGCGCCCGCGCAGAAGCCCATCACGAGCACCGGCGTCGCGAGCGTCCAGACGCGCAGCCCGACGGTCAGCGCCAGCACCAGCATCGCGACCGACGCGCCCGCCATCACGCGCGCACCGATGCGCAGCCGTTGCTCGGCGCTCGGCAGCCCGGGCCGGTGAATCCGGTTCGACAGGCCGCCGAGGAAATACATCAGCCCGATTCCGAGCGCGAGATAGCCGAAGAAGGTCGGCGGCTTGTGCAGCGTGGTCTGCACCATGAACGGCCCGACGATGTTGAACACGAGCAGGATGCTGTAGCACAGCCCCTGTGCGAGGAAGCAGCTCTGGAACACCGGGCTCGCCAGCACCTTGCCCGCGTTCGTCATCAGCGTGCGCGGCTCGAGATGCACCGGTTTCGGCAAGGTTTCGCGGTAACGCCACAGCAGCGCCCACATCACCAGCGAGTACACGAGCAGGAACACGAGGCACGCGCGCCAGCCGAACCATTCCTGCAGGTGCGCGCCGATCACCGGTGCGACGATCGGCGCGAGCCCCCACGCGATCGACATGTATGTGAACGCGTGCATCAGCGCCTGGCCGGAGAACGAATCGGTGATGATCGCCTTCGCGAGCAGGTTGGTGGTCGCGATCCCGAAACCCTGCAGGCAGCGCGCGAGCACGAACGTCTCCAGGTTCTGCGCGCCGAGCGACAGCAGGCAGCCGATCGTGTAGATCACGAGCCCGAACGCGAGCACACGCTTGCGCCCGTAGGCATCGGCGACCGGCCCGAAAATCAGCTGGCCGAGCGCATAGGCCGCCATGTAGCCGGACACGCTCGACTGGATCGCCTGCGGCGTGGTGGCGAACGAACGGGCCATGTCGGGCAGCGCGGGCACGTAGATGTCGATCGCGAGCTGGCCGGCGGACGCGAACAGGCAGATCAGGAACAGCAGGAAACGCGGCGAATTCGACTCGCGCGCGGGAGTGAGCGTGGCGTTCATGACGACGGGGAAGGAGGTCGGGCAGCAGTGCCGCAGCGTCAATGTTCGAATGTCGAACACGCGTGCGTGTCGCGGCGAATTCCGTATTGTGCCTGTTGTTGCATCGGGCGACAGGATTCCCCTGGCACGGGCGAGGTTGAATGCCGATTGCGGCGCGTCCCGACATGCGCTAACCGGCGGCGGCCGGCGGCGGTTTTAATGTTGATTTAAGCCGACGGCGGCATTGTCTCGGATGGCTCACTCCGTGAGCCGCACGTCATTGTTGATTCGATCAGTCTCGTTTGATGGAGATACGAAGATGCGATTCCGTTCGTATATGGCGGCGGGCGCGCTGGCGCTGGCGCCCGTGTTCGCCTTGGCCGGGCAGGCCGGCGCGGCTGCCGCCCAACCGATGTTCGTCAACGTCGACGGGCAGGCCGTGCCCGTGAAAGCCGAAACGCGGGTCGTCCAGACGGCCGTCGGCCCGATGAAGGTCAGCACGTGGAGCTGGCATAGCCCGCAAGGCGGCGCGAGCTTCGAGATGCAGACGTCGTCGTCGGGCGGCCTGCCGCCCGCGGCGGCGCTGCGGCAAATGCAGGCCGCGCAGTACCGGATGCAGGCGGCTCAGGCACAGATGGTCGCGATGCAGCAGCAGATGATGGCGCTCCAGCACATCGCGTTCGCCAATGCACTGGCGATGCCGATGCCGCAGCCCGTCGGCTTCGCGATGGCGCCGTGGGCCATGCCCGAGCCGGTGCTCGTCATCGTGCCGGCGCAGCCGTCGGTGCGTTCGACGGCCCCGGCAACGCCGGCCGCCCCTGCCGCCCCCGCCACGCGCGGCACGGAAATCAAGGCCTGACACGCGTCGCGCCGCTCGGCGCCACGCGCTCGAACCGCCGGCATACGCCGGCGGTTTTTCATTGCGACGGCCGAATCAATACTGCGCCTGATCCGTCGGATTCCTGAACAGCTGCTTCATCTCCGCCGACAGCGGATAGCCGAGGCTCACGCCCTTGGGCGGAATCGGCTGCGTGAACCACTGGTTGTAGAGCTTCTCGGCCGCACCCGACGTCTGCATCTTCGCGATCTCGCCGTCGACGACGTGCTTGAACGCGGGATCGTCCCTGCGCATCATGCACGCGTAGTTCTCGTGGACGAGCGGCGTGCCCGTCACCGTGTACGCGCCCGGATTACGGTCCTTCGCGATCTCGCCGTACAGCAGCGGCTCGTCCATCACGAACGCCACCGCGCGCCCGGTCGTGACGTTCATGAACGCTTCGGCATGATCCTTCGCGCTGATGATCGTCATGTTCATCGCCTTCTCTTCGTTGAGCTTGCGTAGCAGGCGCTCGTCCGACGTGCCGGCCGTCGTCGCGACCGTCTTGCCGGCCAGGTCCGCGAAGTCCTTTACGCCGGAATCCTTGCGCGTGCTGAAGCGAATACCGTACAAAAAGATGCTGTTCGAGAACGCGGCCTGCTTCTGCCGTTCGAGCGTGTTCGTCGTCGAACCGCATTCGAAATCGATCGTCCCGTTCTGCAGCAGCGGAATCCGGTTCTGCGACGTGATCGGGATTTCCTTCACCGCGAGGTTCGGCGCGTTCAGTTCCGTCTTCAACTGGTCGATGATGCGCGACGCGATGTCCCGCGAATAGCCGATGTTCTTCTGCTGGTTGTCCGAATATGAGAACGGCACCGACGATTCGCGAATGCCCAGCGACACGACGCCCGTGTCCTTGATCTTCTTCAGCGTGCCGGTGAGGGCCTGCGCGTGCGCGGTGCCCGCCAGCGCACAGGACAGCGCCACGGCCAGCCAGCGTAAGCGGCGATCCATGCTTTTCTCCTGACGAAACGTTGATCGAATCGCGATCGTACGCCCGACAAAATTCGCGTCGCATCAGGGAAAGCGTAATCAACCTTCCACCGCGGGCCGGGCCGTGAAAGATGTTTTCCGTACCGCGCAAACCGGCCCGCGCCGCACGTATCGCCCGACCGGCCGCGCAAGCACTCGCCCCACCTTCTGTGTCATGCGTTCCAAACGCGTGTTCATGCTGCGACGCAGCAACGTAATCGTTTGCGCCCGCCCCGGTTTTTCTCGTGAAACGCACTCAAGAAGCCGCCGCGCTGGCCGTTACCCAGTGCATGGCGCGTCGCAGCAACCTTGCTGCAACCGTCAGACAAAAAAGACAAGGTCCGGGTCAGCCGGACCAGCGCCACCGCCGGCACGACGGTTATCTACGAGGATCGAGTTTCAACATGAGAACCAAGCGTTTCAATATTGCGCTGGCGCGCTCCGCACATGCGCGCATGCTCGCCGGCATGCTGTCCGCCGCCGCCCTCCTGCCCCTCGCCGGT
>NZ_SCNZ01000055.1:0-48522 GCF_005502655.1 Burkholderia sp. 4NA327C6
GCTCCAGTGCATAGAGCCGTCCGGCGAAACCGGACGGCTCTATGCACTGGAGCGGTGCGATGCGATCAGTTGCGATGCAGCTGCATCGTCGCGCGGTCGAGTTCGCCCTTGACGACCATCGGCATCACGGCGAGTGCGCGTTCGATCGACGCGTCGATCACGTCCTGTTCCTCGCGACGCGGCGGCTTCAGCACGAAGTTCGCGACGTCGGGCTTCGCGCCGGCGCGCGCGCTTTCCGGAATCAGGTCGCGCGGATGGCCGATGCCGATCCGCAGCCGCCAGTACTGCTGCGACGACAGGTGCGCGGTGATGTCCTTCAGGCCGTTGTGGCCGCCGCTGCCGCCGCCGAGCTTGAGCTTCACGGTGCCGGGCGGCAGGTCGAGCTCGTCGTGCGCGACGAGGATCTGGTCGGGCAGGATCTTGAAGAATTGCGCGAGTGCGACGACCGACTGGCCGGAGCGGTTCATGTAGGTTTGCGGCTCGAGCAGGTGGACTTCTTCGCCGTGCAGGCGCGCTTTCGCGTAGAAGCCATGGAAGCGGCGCTCGTCGCGCAGCGTCGTGCCGGCTTCGCGGGCGAGCTGGTCGATCAGCCAGAAGCCGGCGTTGTGGCGCGTCGCGGTGTATTCCGCCCCGGGATTGCCGAGGCCGACGATCAGTTTGATCATGACGTTTCGAAGGCGGCAACGGCCGCCTGGGCGCAGAAAAAGAAAAACCCGCCGGGCAAGCCGCGGCGGGTTGCGTCGACCGTTTCGTGAAACGGATCGATGGGGCGCGTGGGCAGCCCGCTCAGGCAGCCGGCGTTTCGCCTTCTGCTGCGTCCGACACGGCACCAGCCGGGACCGTCGCCGATGCGACAACCGGGTTTTCCGCGTCGACGTGCGCGACCAGCGCGACGCCCTTCGGCAGCGTGATGTCCTTCGCGTGCAGCGATTGACCGGCTTCGATCTTCGACAGGTCGACTTCGAGGAACTCCGGCAGGTCAGCCGGCAGGCACTCGATTTCGATTTCCGTCGCGACGTGCGAAACGATCGCGCTCGACAGCTTCACGGCCGGGCTGATTTCCGCGTTCAGGAAGTGCAGCGGAGCCTTCGTGTGCAGCTTCTTCTTCGCGTCAACGCGTTGGAAGTCCACGTGCAGCACCAGTTGCTTGAACGGGTGGTATTGCACGTCGCGCAGCAGAACCTGTTGCGACTGGCCAGCCACTTCGAGGTCGAGGATCGACGAGTGGAAAGCTTCCTTCTTCAGGGCGTGCCACAGGGCGTTGTGATCGAGTTCGATCTTTTGCGGGGCTGCTTCGCCACCGTAAACGATACCCGTGGTCTTACCAGCGTTGCGCAGGCGGCGGCTCGCACCCGTACCTTGCTCTTGGCGCTCGAAAGCGACGACTTTCATGTGATTCTCCAATAGCTGCCCGCGACCAGGCAGTAAAACGGGGCCGTCAAACTGCGGCCCCCGATGAAACGAACGGGGTTTCGTCTATCCCGCCCGATTGTGCAAAAAGCGAAGCGTTGCCGCTTCGCTTTCTGCGCATGCTTTGTTCAGTCGATTCGCGATCAGGATTCCGCGAACAGCGACATCACGGAGTCGCCGCGGCGGATCCGCGAGAACGTTTCGGCCAGCAGGCTCGCACTCGTCAGTGCACGGATCTTCGAGCAGCCGAGCGATTCGGCGGACAGCGGGATCGTGTCGGTGACGACCAGCTCGTCGAGTGCCGATGCGGCGATGCGATCACCTGCGCCACCCGACAGCACCGGGTGCGTCGCGTAGGCGAAGACCTGCTTCGCGCCGCGCTCTTTCAGCACTTGCGCGGCCTTGCAGAGCGTGCCTGCCGTATCGACCATGTCGTCCATGATCACGCAGGTGCGGCCTTCGACTTCACCGATGATGTTCATCACTTCGGAGACGTTCGCCTTCGGGCGACGCTTGTCGATGATCGCGAGATCGCAGTTGAGCTGCTTCGCGAGTGCCCGGGCACGCACCACGCCGCCGACGTCCGGCGACACGACGAGCAGATCCGGGTAGTTCTGCTTGCGCAGGTCACCCAGCAGGATCGGCGTTGCGTAGATGTTGTCGACCGGGATGTCGAAGAAGCCTTGAATCTGGTCGGCGTGCAGATCCATCGTGATGATCCGCTCGACGCCGGCAATTTCCAGCATGTTCGCGACGACCTTCGCCGAGATCGCGACGCGCGCCGAACGCGGGCGGCGATCCTGACGGGCGTAGCCGAAGTAGGGGATGGCTGCAGTGATCCGGCCGGCGGATGCGCGCTTGAGCGCATCGACCATGATCATCAGTTCCATCAGGTTGTCGTTCGTCGGTGCGCACGTGGATTGCAGGACGAAGACGTCCTTGCCGCGCACGTTTTCCTGGATCTCGACCTGGATCTCGCCGTCGGAGAAACGGCTGACCATTGCTTTGCCGAGGGGGATTCCAAGGATATTGACGACTTCCTGGGCGAGCGCGGGATTCGCGTTGCCAGTAAAGACCATCAGGCCATCATGGCTGTGGCTGCTCATCGTGCACCTGCTTCAGGCTTGGGCGGGAAATGCGGGAAAATTTTTGGCAGGGGAGGAAGGACTCGAACCCTCGCATGCCGGAATCAAAATCCGGTGCCTTGACCAACTTGGCGACTCCCCTACACTTAACTGATAACTTTACCGAACTCGTGTAGGCCGTTCGACAAAGTAAAACTTCATGACGCGAAAGCGAAGAGCGGATGCTCATTCAGGCTCTCGGCAACTGCGCCATTCCAACTGGCGGGCAGCTTGGCTTTCGCCGCTTCTGCCTCGTGCTTGCTGCGAAACGCTGCAAACACGCTTGCTCCGGAACCGGTCATCCTCGCGGGGGTCACATCATACAACCATTTGACCACCTGCGCAACTTCCGCGTACTTACTTGTCACAACTTGCTGCATATCGTTCCGACCGAAACTATCTGGCCATCCCGCGTCGCTGCTTTGCTGTGCAAGAAAGTCCGTAATTGTGACGCGCTTCGAATCTCTTGTCAACAACTCATCTGAAAATATTTCAGCGGTTGGGACATGAACGCGGGGCGTTACAACCAAGAACCAGCGAGTCGGCAATTGTACCTCAGCTAATTCTTCTCCGATACCCTCTGCGAACGCATTTTTTCCAAAAATAAAAAACGGGACGTCAGCGCCGAGTTTTACCGCGAGCGATTGAAGCTCGGCGCGCGGCAGGTCGAGTTGCCACAGGCGGTTCAGCGCGAGCAGCGTCGTCGCCGCGTCGGAGCTGCCGCCGCCGAGGCCGGCCCCCATGGGCAGGCACTTGTCGATCTCGATGTCGACACCGTGCGCGGTGCCCGTATGCGCTTTCAGCAGGTTGGCCGCGCGCACGACCAGATCGCTTTCCTCGGGCACGCCGGGCACGTCGGTGACGCGCGCGACGCGACCGTCGTCGCGCAGCGTGAAGTGCAGGGTGTCGCCCCAGTTCAGCAACTGGAACACGCTTTGCAGATCGTGATAGCCGTTCGGGCGGCGGCCGGTGATGTGCAGGAACAGGTTGAGTTTCGCGGGCGCAAGGCAGTTGCGCAGCGAGCGGGTCGAATCGGTCATGCGTATATCTGGGCTGGGCGGGTGCTCACTGATCGAGCACGAGCTTGATGTCGAGCGGCGGTGTCGCGCGCACGAGGTTGACGCGTTTGACGCCCGTGGCCGGGGCATCCGCGTAGGCAAGGTAGTCGATCGTCCAGCCGTCCTGGCGGATCTGCTTGACGTGTGCACCGTCGGCCGGATCGCGCACCGTTTCCGCAGGCGTGGCAGGCGCGGCGGTCGGCAGCAGCCAGTAGCGCAGGCCCGCGAGCGGCAGTTCGAAGCCGAGCGTTTTCTGCATCAGGTCGCCGACGTCCGGCGCATATTGCGTCGGACGGTTCGGCAATTCGAGCGATGCCGCCTGCGGCGTCGACTTCACGACCGCAAGCGTCTGGCCGAGCGGACTGCGCAGCTCGAGCGACACGTCGTCGCCGTGCTCCTGCCAGTCGAAGTTGCCGTACACGTTCTGCGGATTGCCGAGACGATCGTCGTACCGTACCGCGAAGCGGCCATGGTAGGCATGCGTCGCGGCCGTCTGCAGCGCGGCGGCCGTCGGCGCGTTGGCCGACGGCGGCGTGCTCGCGCAGCCGGCGAGCACAAGCGCCGCGCCGGCCGCGGCCAGCGTGCGCTGCGCACGGGAGGACAGGGAAAACATCGGGAACATCTGCATCAGAGGCCGTTGATCTGCAGGCGTTTGAGCGTCTGCACGAGCGTTTCGTTGTCGGGCTCGAGCTTCTGCGCGTCACGCCATGCGGAACGCGCATCGTCCTGCGCGCCGCTCTTCCACAGCACTTCGCCGAGATGCGCGCCGATCTCGGCATTCGGCTGCAGTTCGTACGCGCGCCGCAGCACCTTCGCCGCGCCGGCCGTATCGCCCATCCGGTACTTCACCCAGCCGAGGCTGTCCATGATGTACGCGTCGTTCGGCGCGAGCGTCATCGCCTTGTCGATCAGCTTGCTGGCTTCGGGCAGCCGCTGGTTGCGGTCGGCGAGCGAATAGCCGAGCGCGTTGTACGCCTGCGGATTGTCGGGCTGCGTGCGGATCAGCTCGCGCAGCTGCTTTTCCATCGTCGTGTAGTGGCCGGTCTTTTCGGCCGCCATCGCGTAGTCGTAGCGCAGGTCGGGATCGTCGGGGAAGTCCTGGACCGCCTGCCCGAGCCGTGCCTCGGCTTCCGGGTAGCGCTTCGCGGTGAACAGGATCGACGCGTCGGTGCGTGCGACCACGGCCGCATCGCGCGGATCCGTGATCGGCAGGTCGTCGAGCACCTTGCGCGCCTCGTCGGTCTTGCCCTGTTTTTGCAGCAGCTGCGCGCGCGTGATCTGCGCGGGCAGGTAGTGCTGGCTCGTCTGGTCGACCTTGTCGAGCCATTGCGACGCCTGCGCGTCGTTGTTCTGGTCGATCGCGATCTGCGCGAGGTAGATGTAGCCCTGGCCGACGTCGAGGTTCGGCTGCTTGTCGCCGAGCTGTACGTACTGCTTCAGGTAGCCGGTCGCTTCGTCGAGCTTCTTCTGCTGGATCTTGATCAGCGCAAGCGCCATCAGCGGCGTCGGATCCTTCGAGTCGAGCTTGCGCATCGTCTCGAACTGCTTCTGCGCGTCGTCGAGGCGATCGTCGGCGAGATAGAGCTGCGACAGCGCGAGCCGCGCATCGCGCGACTTCGGATTCTGCTGAACATACTTCTCGAACGACGCGATGCCCGCCGCGCGTTCCGCCGGCCCCATCTGCGACAGCATCAGGGCCGCCGGCAGGTAGTCGGGGCGGAGCTGCAGCGCCTGCTTCAGCGACTGCGCGGCGCCGTCCTTGTCGTCGACCGCGAGCTGCTGGCGCGCGATCGCGAGCTGGGCCTCGGGCCGGTTCAGGTCGTTCTTCAGCATGTCCTTCAGCACCGCGAGGCCGCCGACGCGGTCGGAGCCGCGCACGAGCAGCGCCTGCAGCGCGAGGATGGCCGGCCCGCGCGTCTCGCCGGTCGCCCGGGCCAGTTCGCGCGCGAGCATCGGCTGCGCGTCGGCCGGCTTGCCGGCGAGCACCAGCAGCGCGGCGTCGACCTGCGATGCGCGGTTCGAATCCGGTGCGTACTGGCGCCACAGGTTCGCGGCAGACAGCGCGTCGGCCGGGCTCTGCGCGCCGAGCGCGATCTCGGTCGCACGCTGCGCCATGCGCGGATCGCGCGTGTCGCGGGCGAGCGCGAGGTAGGTCTGGTAGGCCGGCGCGGGCTGGCTACGCTGCAGCGCGACCTCGGCGGCGAGCACCTGGTAGACGATCTGGCTCGTCAGCGGAACGCCGGGGAGATCCTTTTTCTCGTCCGGCATCACATGCTCGAACGCACCTTGCGACTCCGCGTCGTCCGATGCCGGATCCTGCGCGTGGGCCGGGAAGGCGGTGAGGGTCCAGGCGGCAAACAGCGCGGCGCCGAGTGCACGGCGGACCGGGAAGGCGCGCGCGCCGCGCACGGCGGCGGGGCGCTTCTGAAGCAGCTTCGAGGGCAAGGTCATGGAAATCCGTTCGATGTTTCAACCGATTGTAACGCGCTCGCTACAATACACGCACGATCGTGAATCCAGTCTCAGACCCGCAAACAATGCCAGAGTTGCCAGAAGTCGAAGTCACGCGCCGGGGCATCGCGCCCTTTGTCGCGGGCCGCCGCGTCGAGCGTGTCGACGTCCGTACCGAGATGCTGCGCTGGCCCGTGCCGGCCGGGCTCGCCGAGCAGTTGCGCGCGCGCGAGGTGCTCGCCGTCGAGCGTCGCGGCAAGTACCTGCTGTTCGAGGTCGACGCGGGCTGGTTCATCGTCCACCTCGGCATGACGGGCACGCTGCGCGTGCTGCCCGCGGCCGGCGTGCCGGTCGCCGCGAAGCATGACCACATCGACTGGATCTTCGACGAATTCGTGCTCCGGTTCCGCGATCCGCGCCGTTTCGGCGCGGTGCTGTGGCACCCGCGCGAAGCGGGCGACGTGCACGCGCATCCGCTCCTCGCGAGCCTCGGCGTCGAGCCGTTCTCGCCGGCGTTTACCGGCGCGCTGCTGCACGCGCGCACGCGCGGGCGCACCGTGTCGGTGAAGCAGGCGCTGCTCGCGGGCGACATGGTCGTCGGCGTCGGCAACATCTATGCGTCGGAGAGCCTGTTTCGCGCCGGCATCCGGCCGACGACGGCCGCCGTCAAGGTATCGCTGCCGCGTTACGAGCGGCTGGCTGACGCCGTGCGCGCGACGCTTGCCGACGCGATCGAGCGCGGCGGCAGCACATTGCGCGATTTCGTCGGCAGCAACGGCGAAAGCGGCTATTTCCAGCTCGACTGCTTCGTCTACGACCGCGCGGGCCAGCCATGCCGCGTGTGCAACACGCCGATCCGCCAGATCGTGCAGGGTCAGCGGTCGACCTATTTCTGCCCGACCTGCCAGCGTTGAAACCTCTTTCCCCGATCAGATAACTTGAAGCCGCCCCGCATCGCCCCCGCTCCGTTCCCCGTCACGCCGCTGCATCGCTCGTTCGCCACGCGCCTGGTCGCGTGGCAGCGCGAACATGGCCGCCACGATCTGCCGTGGCAGAACACCCGTGATCCGTACCGGATCTGGCTGTCGGAAATCATGCTGCAGCAGACGCAGGTGTCGACCGTCATCCCGTATTACACGCGCTTTCTCGAACGCTACCCCGACGTCGCCGCGCTCGCGGCCGCGCCGACCGACGACGTGATGGCACTGTGGGCAGGGCTCGGCTACTACTCGCGAGCGCGCAACCTGCACCGCTGCGCGCAGGTCGTCGTCGCCGAGCACGGCGGGGCGTTTCCGGCAACGCCCGACGCGCTGGCCGAACTGCCGGGCATCGGCCGTTCGACGGCCGCGGCGATCGCGTCGTTCGCATACGGCGCGCGCGCGACGATTCTCGACGGCAACGTGAAGCGCGTGCTTGCGCGGGTGTTCGGCGTCGAGGGCTTCCCGGGCGAGAAGCGTGTCGAGAACGACATGTGGGCGCTTGCCGAATCGCTGTTGCCCGACGCCGCGAACGCGGCCGACGTGAGTGCGTATACGCAGGGCCTGATGGATCTCGGCGCGACGCTGTGCGTGCGTGGCAAGCCCGATTGCGCGCGCTGCCCGTTCGCGGGCGACTGCGTTGCGCAATCGACGGGCCGCCAGCGCGAACTGCCGGCCGCGCGTCCGAAGAAGGCCGTGCCGACCCGCAAGACCTGGATGCTCGTGCTGCGCGACGGTGACGCCGTGCTGCTCGAGCGGCGGCCGCCGACCGGCATCTGGGGCGGGCTGTGGAGCCTGCCGCAAGCGGACGGTGACGCCGCGCTCGCGGAACTCGCACGCGGCTTCGGCGGTGGCGGCACGGTGCGGCTCGCGCCGCTCACGCACACGTTCACGCATTTCCGGCTCGAGATCGAGCCGCGCCTGAGCGACCTGGCTGCCGGCGGCCTGCCCGCCGGCGCGCGGGACGCGGACACCGCCTGGGTGCCGCTGAGCCGGCTCGACGCGTATGGTGTGCCGGCGCCCGTGCGCAAGCTGCTCGATGCGCTGAGCGGGCCGCTGCTGTAACGACGGGGGAGGGGCGCGGCGCATGCCGCGCTTTCAGGGAAACGTCGGACGCTCGTGGTTATTCGCGACGACGTAGGTCGCCTCTGCCTGGGTGGCGCGAAGCGGCTGTTTGGGGCGCTTCGGAAAACGCCGGCCCGGCCTTTCGCCTGGAAGAAAGCCCCTCGCGGGACGCCATCTCCCGGATGGCCCGGGCAAAGCGACAGCTCCCGGGCGCGCTATAACCAGCCGTGCCGGTCCAGCACGTGGTGCACGGCGTCGATGCGCGCGCCGACGTCCGGAAACTCCATCAGCTTCTGCCGTGCACGCAGGTCGAGCGGCAGCAGTTCCGCGAGCCGGTTCGACACCCAGCTCGGATCGTCGAGGCGGAACGGTTCGCCGAACGGCATTTTCTCCGGATCGGACTTCTTCAGTGCGTTGATGATGCGCTCGAGCACCTCGGCGCACGAGCCGAACTGTGCGAGCGTCTGCTCGCCTTCGAGCGGGATGTCGTCGGGCAGCGGTTCCGCGATGCCGACCAGCAGCCCGTTGCCTTCGACGCGATACGACAGCAGCTCGAAACGCTGCGTGCCGACCGCCTGCAGGTACAGCATGCCGAATTCACCGGTATCGCATTCGGTGATGCGCGCCATGCAGCCGATGGTCTCGGGCACCGACACCGCGCCGTCCTGCGCGACTTCCGGCCCGCTCTTCAGCAGGCACACGCCGAACGGCGCGTCGTCGCGCAGGCACGCGCGGGCCATGTCGAGATAGCGCGCCTCGAACACCTTGAGCGGGAGCAGGCCCCCCGGGAACAGCACCGTGTGCAGGGGAAACAGCGGCAGGTCGATCAGGGTGGTCGATAGGGAGGACATGGCGCGCGGGCGTTGGGGCGGGCGTCGCTAGGGTCGGTCGACCTCGGAGACGAGCCGCGACGACGCGTCGACATCCACTGGCGCGTCACGATGCCGCACGATCACGTTCGCGTCGTGCGCCAGGCGCGCGGCGAGCGTTTCCGCGATGAATACCGACCGATGCTGCCCGCCCGTGCAGCCGATGGCGACGGTCAGGTAGCTGCGGTTGTCATCGCGGAAGTGCGGCAGCCATTTCATCAGGAACGCATGGATGTCGTCGATCATCTGGTGGACGATCGGCAGTGCGTCGAGAAAGGCGATGACCGGCTGGTCGAGCCCGGTGAGCGGGCGCAACTCGTGGTCGTAGTACGGATTCGGCAGCGCGCGCACGTCGAACATCAGGTCGGCGTCGAGCGGCACGCCGCGCTTGAAGCCGAACGATTCGAACATCACCATCAGGTCGTTGTTCTTCTGCTCGATGAAGCGCTTGACCCAAGTACGCAGCGCGTTCGCGCGCAGCGTGCTGGTGTCGATCTGGTGGCCGAATTCGGCGAGCGGCGCGACGAGCTCGCGCTCGCGCTCGATCGCCTCCTCGAGCGACGACAGCAGGCCGACGTCCGCATCGTGCGACCGCGAGCCCGACAGCGGATGGCGGCGGCGCGTTTCGGAGAAGCGCTGGATCAGCGCCTGGGTGCTCGCGTTGAGGAACAGCACACGCACGTCGTGCTCGCGCGACAGCTCGCGGATCAGGCCGGGCATTTCGTCGAGCGACGCGCTCGAGCGCGCGTCGATCGCGACCGCCAGCCGGCGCTGGCCATCCTCGGCGAGGTAGCGGGCGAGTTCGGGGAGCACGTGCGGCGGCAGGTTGTCGACGCAGTAATAGCCTGCGTCTTCGAGCGCGTTCAGCGCGACGGACTTACCTGAGCCGGAGATGCCGGTGATGAGGACGATGCGCATGGGAAGCAGAGAATCCTGACGTTTCATCATAGCACCGGCTCGACGCGTCGGCGTGGCGTGGCCGGCGCGTGCGGGTTACACCAGTTTGCCGGGGAACTGACTGTCGGGATCTTGCATCGCGAGTCGTTGCCGATCCATGAAATCTCGCAACGTGTCGATTCCGCGCAACTGCAGGATCGTGTTCCGGACGGCCGCCTCGACGAGCACCGCGAGGTTGCGGCCGGCCGCCACCTGGATCGTGACCTTGCTGATCGGCAGGCCGAGCACGTCGACGGTCTGGCTTTCGAGCGGCAGGCGCTGGAATTCGCCGTCGGGGCGCCGCACGAGCTGGACGATCAGCTTCAGCTTCATTTTCCGCCGCACGGCCGTTTCGCCGAAAATCGTCTTGATGTCGAGCAGGCCGAGGCCGCGTACTTCAAGGAGGTTCTGCAGTAGCGGCGGGCAGCGCCCTTCGACGAAATCGGGGCCAAGTCGGACGAAATCGACTGCATCGTCGGCTACGAGGCCGTGGCCGCGGCTGATCAGCTCGAGGCCGAGTTCGCTCTTGCCGAGGCCCGAATCGCCGGTCAGCAGCACGCCCATCCCGAGGATGTCGATGAACACGCCGTGCAGCGTCGCGCGCGGCGCGAGGATGCGCGACATGTAGAGCCGCAGGCTGTCGATCACCGCGGCGGCCGACATGGGCGTGGTGAACAACGGGGTCGACGAGCGCGTGCAGCGCAGCACGAGTTCGGGCGGCGCCGCGGCGCCGCCGGCGACGACGAGGAACGGCGGCTCGAGCGCGATCAGCTCGGCCATGTGGCGCGAGCGGTCTTCGTCGGTTTGTCGCTGGTAGTAGTCGATTTCGGCTTCGCCGAGCACCTGGATCCGGTTCGGGTGGATCAGGTTCAGGTGGCCGACGAGGTCGGCGCTCGAGGTTGCATTGCCGACGGTGTCGGCCGAAAAGCCGCGCTCCCAGCCTTCATGCCCCGTCAGCCAGCTCAATTTCAGCGTGGCCGCGTTGTCGTCGAAGATGCTCTGGGCGTTGATGCTGGACGTATCCATGACTCTCGTCACTCCAATGGGCCGGTGCGTACGCGCGGCGACGGACGTCGCCATGCCGGGCCGGCGCCGGGCGGCCCTGAACGGCGGCGTGTGCCGCCGCGTACGGGAAAATATTCCGCCCGGATCAACTCAAGGTTGCCACTGAGTGAGCAGGCGATGCAACTCGGCGATATCCGTTTCGTTGTGCAGACGCTCGCGCGCGTCGCGATCGGACAGCAGTTGCGCGATTTCCGACAGGATCTCGAGGTGCTGCTGGGTGGCTTGCTCGGGCACGAGCAGGAAGATCAGGAGGCCGACCGGTTGGCCGTCGGGGGCTTCGAACGGGATCGCATCGGCGAGCCGGACGAACGCGGCGAGCGGGTGCTTGAGACCCTTGATGCGCCCGTGCGGAATCGCGACGCCTTCGCCGAGCCCGGTCGAGCCGAGGCGCTCGCGCGCGAACAGGTTGTCCGTGACGGTGCTGCGGGCGATGCCGTTCTGATTCTCGAACATCAGCCCGGCTTGTTCGAACACGCGTTTCTTGCTGGTGACTGAGAGGTCGATGACGACGTTCTCTATGGGCAGGATTTTGGCTAGGCGATTCATGTTGGCAGGCGATTGGGCGGCCTGGGGTCTCCTTGCGGCGGCAGACTGATTATCCATGTTCGGCGATATCAAGGCGTTCGGCATCGGCAACCTGCAAGGCAGCTACCGCATCCAGCACCCCCCGGCGATAACCGGAACATTATAGAGCACAGCCGCGTGCGTGGCGCAGCGCGGACGGACCGGTTACACCACTGCGCGGAGTCGCAAAAAAAACGCCCGGCGAACCGGGCGACGTGTGTGTTGCGGTGAAGGTTACTGCGGCGGCAGTTCGATCTGGTCGATCGACGGTTGAAGCTTGATCGGGTCGTGCGCGTGCGTTTGCAGGCGCTCCATGTGCTTGACGACCTGGCGGTCCAGCTTGTCGATCAGCAGGTCGATCGCGGCATACAGGTTACCGTTCGCGCTTTCGACGAAGATGTCCTTGCCCTTCAGGTGCAGATTGATTTCCGCGCGCTGCTGCTTGTCCTTTTCCTTGTGGTTGTCGACCGAGAGGATCACAGTGCCATCGATCACCTGATCGCTATGCCGTAGCACCCGGTCCAGCTTGGTGATCACGTATTCGCGAATTGCAGGCGTGACTTCGAGATGATGTCCACTGATCTTCAGGTTCATAGTGCTTCTCCAAGCGAGTGACCACCCGGCCGCATCGAGGCGGCGCTCCGGTCGACTTGCCCGTACCGCACGAGGCGGTGTACCGCGGACAGGTCGCCCGGCCTGTTCCCCGTGTGCGCGGTGGCCGGAACACGCCTGCCGCCGGGCAGGCAGCAGGCTTAAAGAGACTTGCGCAGATTCACTGCCGGGATCTTGAGGGCTTCGCGATACTTCGCAACCGTGCGGCGCGCGACCACGAATCCTTGTTCTGCCAGCAGCTCGGCAATGCGGCTGTCCGAAAGTGGCGATTTAGGGTCTTCAGCTCCTATCAGTTGCTTGATGAGGGCTCGGATGGCTGTCGACGAAGCGGCGCCACCGGTGTCGGTCGAAACGTGAGATCCGAAGAAGTACTTAAATTCAAGCGTCCCGAACGGGGTCAGCATGTACTTCCCGGTTGTCACACGGCTGACAGTCGACTCGTGTAGGCCCAGCGTATCAGCTATTTCCCGCAAAACCAAGGGGCGCATGGCAATTTCACCGTGCGCAAAGAAGTTCTTTTGACGCTCGACAATCGCCTGCGCGACACGCAGGATCGTGTCGAAACGCTGCTGGATGTTCTTGATCAGCCAGCGTGCTTCCTGGAGCTGCTGCTTGAGCGAACCGGCCGACGGATCGCCGCGGCTGTTGCGCAGGATGTTCGCGTAAAGGTTGTTGATCCGCAGGCGCGGCACGACCTCCGGATTGAGCTCCGCGAGCCATCCCTGGCCGGCCTTCTTCACGATGATGTCGGGCACGACGTAGTCGGCCTCGGCCTTGCCGTATGCGGCGCCGGGGAACGGCTCCAGCGAACGGATCAGCGTGTGCGCGTCGCGCAGCGCGTCGTCGCTCGCCTTCAGGTGCTTGCGCAACCGCGTGAAGTCGCGGGCGGCGAGCAGTTCGAGATGCTGCGACACGATCTCGAGCGCGAGCGTGCGTGTCGGGGACGGATCGAGGCGCAGCAACTGCAGCTTCAGGCATTCGGATGCCGAACGGGCACCGACCCCGGCCGGATCGAAGCTGTGCAGCAGCGCGAGCGCCGCGTTCAGTTCGTCGCAGTCGATCTCCAGCTCGGGCGGCAGGTCGGCGAGCACTTCATCGAGCGTGGCGGTCAGGTAGCCGTCGTCGTCGAGCGATTCGATCAGGAACATCACGAGCGCGCGATCGCGCGGGCCGGCCTGCGTGACGCGCAACTGCGCGGACAGGTGGTCGCGCAGCGACGTCGCCGCTTCCTGTACCTGCAGCGGCGGGAGGTCGTCGTCGTCGGATGCGCCGCTCGAGCGGCCGAATTCGTCGAGGTTCCACTGCGGGCCGTCGTTGCCGTCGCCGGACCCGTAACCGTCGTATTCGTCCGCGCCGGCCGGCTCGTCGCGCTCGGCACGATCGCTCGACGAACTGCTACCGTTTGTCGCAGTGGGCTCGGTGTTCTGCGCGGGAGGCGTCTGCGCGATCAGCGATCCGTCCGCAGCGACACGCAGCGGGCTCGCGATCCATTCGTCGTCGTTCTCGAGCAGCGGGTTCTGCGCGACGGCCATCGCGACTTCCTGCTGCAATTCGAGCGTCGACAACTGCAGGAGCCGGATCGACTGCTGTAGCTGGGGCGTCAGCGCCAGGTGTTGCGACAGGCGGAGTTGAAGGCTGGCTTTCATGGCAAGGAGGGAGTCATACCGGCAGTTTGCCACGACCCAGGCGCGTTGAGCCATCCGCGATTACGCGCGGCGCGCCGCCCGGCCGCGGGCATGGCCGCGAAGCGGGGCGCGGCCCCGCGCGGCCATGCCGGGCGGGGTGCAGCCAGCCACGAGGAGGAGTTACATCCGGAAGTGTTCGCCGAGGTACACGCGGCGTACGCTTTCGTTTTCGATGATTTCGCTCGGCGCACCGGCGGCGAGCACCGAGCCGTCGCTGATGATGTAGGCGTGGTCGCAGATGCCGAGCGTTTCGCGGACGTTGTGATCGGTAATCAACACGCCGATGTTGCGCTGCTTCAGGAACTTGACGATCTTCTGGATCTCGAGCACCGCGATCGGGTCGACGCCGGCGAACGGTTCGTCAAGCAGGATGAAGTTCGGGTTGGTAGCCAGCGCGCGCGCGATTTCGACCCGGCGCCGTTCACCGCCCGACAGCGACAGCGCGGGATTCTCGCGCAGATGGGCGATCTGCAGCTCGTCGAGCAGTGCTTCGGCGCGCGACGAGATCGCGTCCTTCGACAGCCGCTTGCCGTCTTCGCCGTGCTGCAGCTCGAGCACCGCGCGGATGTTTTCCTCCACGGTCAGCTTGCGGAACACGGACGCTTCCTGCGGCAGGTACGACAGGCCGAGCGATGCGCGCTTGTGGATCGGCAGCAGGCTGATCGAGCTGCCGTTCAGCGAGATCTCGCCCGCGTCGAGCGGCACCAGGCCGACAATCATGTAGAACGACGTGGTCTTGCCGGCGCCGTTCGGGCCGAGCAGGCCGACGACTTCGCCGCTTTTCACGTCGAGCGACACGTCCTTGACGACCGTGCGCGAGCCGTAGCGCTTCTTCAGGTTGCGGACGACGAGCGAGCTCGTCGTGCCGGCCGGCTGGCGGTTCGGTAGCGCGTTCATTGGCCCGGCGCCCCCTGGATCGTGGTCGACGGCGACAGCTTTGCCGGCGCGCCGTTCAGCGGCGCGGGGCCGCCGTTCTTAGGCGACAGCATCGCGCGCACACGGCCGTTCGGGTTGCCCGGCGCGGCGACGTCCTTGCCGCCCTTCGCGGTGTAGAAGTCGCGCTGGCCGTCGTACGTGATCACGCTGCCGTGCACGGTATCGGCGATGGTCGACGTACCCTGCAGGCGGCGCACGGTCGCGGCGGTGGTCAGCGTGGTCAGGTCCTGCTTGCCGTCGTAGTCGATGCGCTCGGCGTCGCCGTCGATGTATTCGTCGAGGCCTTCGCGTTTCTGGCGGAACGTCGCGTGCTTCTTGCCGCTGCCGAACGAAGTGGCGTACTGATAGCCTTCCGGGTCCTGGCGCACTTCGACGCGATCGCCCTTGATGATGATCGTGCCCTTCGTGATCACGACGTTGCCGGTCGCGACCGTGACCTGCTTCAGGTCGTCATAGGTCAGGTTGTCGGCCTCGACGTTGATCGGCTTGCTTTGGTCGGCCTTCTCGGCATGGGCCAGCGGCGCCAGCCCGACGAGCGGGAGCGCCACGAGCGTCGCGGCAAGCGCGGCGCGGACGGCGCGCGCAGCGCCGCCGGAAATCTGTCGAGGGAACGATTCGTTCATGCAGTCACGTGAGGGATGCGTCACTTGGGTTGACCTTTCGAGCCGCCGGACGTGTCCTGCGCGGCGATCGTGCCGCGCACGTTGCCGTAAAGCTCGATGACCCGGGTGACGTTGTTGTACTTCATGCCGTCGGTCGCGTTGACGAGCGACAGGCCGCGCTGAAGTTTAACCGGCTTTTCGGTCTGGATCACATCGTCATTGACGAAGATGCGGAAATGCTGGGAATCAGCCTGCATCTGCGGATCGCCGCCGCCGGCCGCACGCAGGATGCGCGCGTCGTCGTACAAGTCGACGATCGACACGTCGCCGTTGACGGTGCCGCGCTTCGAGGTGGTCGTCACGACCGGCTTGCCGGGCTGGAACGCGCGCATGGCCGGATCGGTCAGGTCGCTGTCTGCGGTGTCTTCGTAATGGATCAGCTTCGCGGCCGTCAGCCGGTACTGGGTCGTGCCGGTCTGGTCGAGCTCGGTGACCGAGAAGTTGTCCGCGAAATAGTCGGGCGTGTGGCGCTTCGGTTGCACGGTGCCCTCGCCGGGCGGCGGCAGCGTGGCCTGCAGCAGCCACCAGGTGATGCCCGCGAGCGCGGCGACCGCGGCGAGCGGCAGCAGCTGGGTCCAGCGGAAATGCTTGTTCATCCGTCAGGCTCCGCAGGCGGCCGCGAGCAGCGCATCGTAGCGGCGCTGCGCCCGCAGGATCGCGTCGCAGACTTCGCGGACGGCGCCATGGCCGCCGCGGGCCTCGGCCACCCAGTGCGCGCGGGCGATCACCTCGGGGTGCGCGTTCGCGGGGGCAGTCGCGAGGCCGCAGCGCAGCATCACGGGCAGGTCGGGCCAATCGTCGCCCATGTAGCCGCACTGGTCGGCGGTGAGGCCGAGCGAGGCGATCAGGTCGGTGAACACGGCGAGCTTGTCCTCGACGCCCTGGAACAGGTGCGCGATCTTCATTTCCTTCGCGCGCGCCGCGACGATCTCCGAGCGGCGGCCCGTGATGATCGCGGTCGCGATGCCGGCTTCGCCGAGCAGCTTCACGCCGTGGCCGTCGAGAGAATTGAACGATTTCATCGTGTCGCCGGCCGCGGTAAACAGCAGGCCGCCGTCGGTCAGCACACCGTCGACGTCGAAAATCATCAGCTTCACGCGGCTCGCGCGTTCGGCCGCAGTCAGCGCTGCGCTCATCAGATCACCTTCTTCGAAAACAGGTCGTGCATGTTCAGCGCGCCGATCAGCACGCCGTCGGCATCGACCACCAGCATCTGGTTGATCCGGTGGCGCTCCATCAGTTCCACGGCCTCGACCGCCAGGTGATCCGGCGCAACCGTGCGCGGGTCGCGCGTCATCACGTCGGTGATCGGCAGCGTGCGGAAGTCGCCGTCGCGCGCGAGCACGCGGCGCAGGTCGCCGTCGGTGAAGATGCCCGCGACCTTGCCGCCGGCGTCGACCACGGCGGTCATGCCGAGGCGCTTCGCGGTGATCTGGAACAGGGCGTCCGACAGCGTCGCGTCGAGCCCGACGGACGGGACGTCGTCGCCCGAGCGCATCACGTCACGCACGTAGGTGAGCAGGCGCCGGCCCAGTGCGCCGCCCGGGTGCGAGCGCGCGAAATCTTCCGAGCCGAAGCCGCGCGCGTCGAGCACCGCCACGGCGAGCGCGTCGCCGAGTGCGAGCGCGGCGGTCGTGCTCGCCGTGGGCGCGAGATTCATCGGGCAGGCCTCTTTCGAGACCGCGGCGTTCAGGTTCACGTCGGCGAGTGTGCCGAGGCTCGATTCCGCGCGGCCCGTGATCGCGATCAGCTTCGCGCCGATCCGCTTCACGAGCGGCAGGATCGCCACGAGTTCTTCGGATTCGCCGGAATAGGAGATGCCGATGAAGACGTCGTCGGAGGTGACCATCCCGAGGTCGCCGTGGCTGGCCTCGGCAGGGTGGACGAAGAAGGCCGGCGTGCCGGTGCTGGCCAGCGTGGCCGCGATCTTGCGGGCGATATGCCCCGATTTGCCGATACCGGATACCACCACGCGGCCGCGGCAGCCGAGCAGCAGCGCGACGGCCTGGACGAACCCGCCGTCGAGCTGGTCGCGCAGCGCGCGCACGGCGTCCGCCTCGATGTCGAGCACGTCGCGGGCGAGCGCGAGCGCCCGGTCATCATTGATTTTCGCTATCATGCGCGGAGTATAGCAAAGGCGTTTGTTCGCCGCGCCGGGCCTTCGGACTCGTCCGAGGTCGCCTGACCACCGCCACCACCCGCGCCCGCATTGCCGTGGCCCCGACGAACGAGGACGCTTCGCCCGTGATTTCCCCGCTCGAAATGACCCTGCTGCTGCTGCTGGCCTCAGTGGTGGGCGTCGTCGTATTCCGCTCGTTGAACCTGCCGCCGATGCTCGGCTACCTGACCGTCGGCATCCTGGTCGGCCCGCATGCGTTCGGCATCGCGGCGGATCTGGAGCGGGCCGAGCATCTCGCCGAATTCGGCGTGGTGTTCCTGATGTTTTCGATCGGCCTCGAGTTCTCGCTGGCGAAGCTGAGGGCGATGCAGCGGCTCGTGTTCGGGCTCGGGCTGCTGCAGGTCGTCGCGACGCTCGTGCTCGCGCTCGTGCTGGGCATGCTGTTCGAGCACTGGGTGCACATCACGTGGCAGGGCAGCATCGCGCTCGGCGGCGCGCTCGCGATGTCGTCGACGGCGATCGTGTCGAAGATGCTCGCCGAGCGGCTCGAGATCGAGACCGAGCACGGCCGCAACATCTTCGGCGTGCTGCTGTTCCAGGATCTCGCGGTGGTGCCGCTGCTGATCGTGATCGCCGCGTTCGGCGCGGAATCGTCGAAGGACCTCGCGATCACGCTCGGCTTCGCGGCCGTCAAGATCGTGATCGCGCTCACGCTGCTGCTGGTCATCGGCCAGCGCTTCATGACGCGCTGGCTCAACGTCGTCGCGCGGCGCCGCTCGCAGGAACTGTTCGTGCTGAACCTGCTGCTCGTCACGCTCGGCGCCGCGTTCATCACCGACCGCTTCGGCCTGTCGCTCGCGCTCGGCGCGTTCATCGCGGGGATGCTGATCTCCGAGACGCCGTTCCGCCATCAGGTGGAGGAGGACATCAAGCCGTTCCGCGACGTGCTGCTCGGCCTGTTCTTCGTGACGACCGGGATGCTGCTCGACCCGCGCGTGATCTGGGAGCACCCGTTGCTCGTGCTCGGTTTCTTCGTCGGGCAGATCCTGTTCAAGGCGACGATGATCGCCGGGCTCGCGCGGCTGTTCGGCGCGACACCGGGCGTCGCGATGCGCACCGGCATCGGGCTCGCGCAGGCCGGCGAATTCGGCTTCGTGCTGCTGAACCTGATCCTCGATCGGCATCTCGTCGATTCGACGCTGCTGCAGGCGATCCTCGCGTCGATGCTGCTGTCGATGCTCGCGGCGCCGTTCCTGATCCAGAACGCCGACCGGATCGTGATGCGGCTGTCGTCGACCGAATGGATGCAGCAGTCGCTGCAGATGACGCGGATCGCGACGCAAAGCCTCAAGCAGCGCGGCCACGTGATCATCTGCGGCTACGGCCGCGCAGGCCAGAACCTGGCGCGGATGCTCGAGCAGGAAGGCATTTCGTACGTTGCGCTCGACCTCGACCCCGATCGCGTGAGCGCGGCCGCGGCGGCGGGCGAATCGGTCGTGTTCGGCGACGCGGCGCGCCGCGAGTCGCTGCTCGCGGCCGGTATCCACCGTGCGGCGGCGGTGGCGATCACCTACGCGAACACGCCGTCCGCGCTGCGGGTGCTGCATCACGTGCACGAACTCGAGCCGACGCTGCCCGCGATCGTGCGTACCGTCGACGATGCCGATCTCGAGAAACTGCTCGCAGCCGGCGCGACCGAAGTGATTCCGGAGATCGTCGAGGGCAGCCTGATGCTCGCGTCGCACACGCTGGTGCTGGTCGGCGTGCCGATGCGCAAGGTCGTGCGGCGCGTCGAGGAAATGCGCGACGAACGCTACAGCCTGCTGCGCGGCTATTTCCGCGGCGCGGACGACGCGGACGACGACGACCACGAGCAGGTGCGGCTACAATCGGTGCCGGTCGATGCGCGCGCGGACGCGGTCGGGCGTTCGCTGGAGGAACTGGGGCTGTATGCACTCGGCCTCGAAGTCACGGCGATTCGCCGGCACGGTATCCGCGGCGTCGAACCCGATCCGCAAACCAAGCTGCGCGCGAGCGACATCGTCGTGCTGCGCGGGCTGCCCGAGGCGCTCGCGCTCGCAGAGGAGCGGCTGTCGCGCCATCGGCGCGATCCGCCGGTCGTGGCCGCCTGAGGCGCGCCTGGTTTGATAACCTGACCCGTATTTATTCGAAACGGTGCCCGATCTTCGCGCACCGTTTTTTTCGGAGAGTTTCATGCCGCATTCGTCGTCGGGCGCACCGCTCGATCCGGTCGCCTTCATCCACAGCCAGATCCGCACGGTGCCCGACTGGCCGCAGCCGGGCGTGATGTTCCGCGACATTACGACGCTGCTGCAGAGCCCGAAGGCGCTGCGCATCCTCGTCGACCTGTTCGTCGAGCGCTATGTCGATGCGAAACTCGACTACGTCGCGGGGCTCGACGCGCGCGGCTTCATCATCGCGCCGATCGTCGCGTACGAGCTGAGCGTCGGCTTCGTGCCGATCCGCAAGGTCGGCAAGCTGCCGTACAAGACGCGCTCGGAATCGTACGACCTCGAATACGGCAGCGCGACGGTCGAGATCCACGAAGACGCGTGCCGCCCCGGCGACCGCGTGATCATCATGGACGACCTGATCGCGACCGGCGGCACGATGATGGCGGGGCGCAACCTGCTGCAGCGGCTCGGCGCGGAAGTCGTCGAAGGCGCGGCGATCATCGACCTGCCCGATCTCGGCGGCTCGGCGCTGCTGCGCAATGCGGGACTGCCGGTTTATACCGTCACCGAATTCGCCGGCCACTGAACGCCGGCCTGCCTGAGCTTCCACGTTACGCAGCGAGGTCACGATGCCCAACTTCATGCTGTTTCTCGCCACGTCGATCGCGATCACGTTCGCGCCGGGTCCCGACAACCTGCAGGTGCTCGCACGCGGCATCTCGCAGGGTCGCGCGGCCGGTTTCGTCGCCGCGCTCGGCTTCACGGCGGGGATCCTGTTCCACACGACGCTCGCCGCGCTCGGCGTCGCGGCCGTGCTGCGTTCGTCGCCGGTCGCGTTCGAGATCCTGAAGCTCGCGGGCGCCGCGTACCTCGTGTGGATCGGCATCAAGGCGCTGCGCAGCCAGGGACTCTCGAATGCGCACGCGCGCCCGCCGCAGCCGCTCGGCACGATCTTCCGGCAGAGCGTGATCGGCAACCTGATGAACCCGAAGGTCACGCTGTTCTTCGTCGTGTTCCTGCCGCAGTTCGTCGATCCGCACGGCGCGCAGAGCGTGACGCTGCAGATGTTCGAACTCGGCGCGCTGTTCATGCTGCAGACGGCCGCGGTCTTTTCGCTGTTCGGCGTCGGCGCGGGCATGATCGGCGCATGGCTGAAGCGCCGCCCGAAGGCCGGCGTGTGGCTCGACCGGATCGCCGGCGCGACGTTCATCGCAATCGGCATCCGCGTCGCGCTGAAGGACTGATCGCGATGACGTTTCCGTGCATTGCGGCCGCGCGCCGCTTCGATCCGGCCGCGCACCTGCGCTTCGAGATCGCCGGCCAGGCGGTCGGCTGGGTGCGCCGCCACGACGTTGCGATGCTCGCCCGCTGGCCCGACGTGTTCGAGCTGACCGACGAGCGCGTCGTGCTGTCGGCGCGCTACGACTCGGTCGACTCACGCAGCATGGCGCTGGCGAGCGCGATCGGCGCGCTCGCGGCCGAAGGCGCGATTCCCGGCTGGCGCGACGAGATCTACGCGATCCGCAATCGCTTCGACGATCCGCCGCTCGCATATATCGAGCGCGCCGCGTCGCGCTTCTTCGGTACGCAGACTTACGCGGTGCATCTGAACGGCATCGTAGAATATGCGGCTGCACCGGGCGAGCCGCCCGCCGCGGCCGCGCCGCAGATGTGGCTCGGCCGCCGCAGCGAGACCAAGGCAACCGATCCCGGCATGCTCGACAACGTCGTCGCGGGCGGGATCGGCTGGGGGCTGGGCGTTCACGAGACGCTCGCGAAGGAATGCTGGGAAGAAGCCGGCATTCCGGCCGAACTGGCCGCGCGCGCGATCGCCGGCCGCGCGGTGCAGGTGCTGTGCTCGCTGCCGGAAGGCACGCAGTCCGAACTGATCTTCGTGTACGACCTGCCGCTGCCGCGCGACTTCGCGCCGCGCAACCAGGACGGCGAAGTGGCCGAGCACCTGCTGGCCGGTGTGCCCGAGGTGATCGGCTGGCTGCGCGCCGGCCGCGCGACGATGGATGCGAGCCTCGCGACGCTCGATACGCTGCTGCGCCACCGCTGGATCCCGGCGGCCGACGCGGCGGGCATCGACGCCCTGTTCGCACCGGCCGCGTGACGCGTGCCGCGCACGCAGCCTGGCGGTGCGAACGGGCAATTTGACGAATACGGAAACGAAGGGAGTAGCGGTCATGCCGACCGATCACAGCTTTATCTTGAAACTGTCGTGCCCCGACCGGCACGGCATCGTCCATGCGGTCTCGGGCTTCCTGTTCGAGCGCAGCAACAACATCCTCGATTCGGCGCAGTTCGGCGACAGCCGCACCAGTGAATTCTTCATGCGCGTGCACTTCGAGCAGGACGGCGGCGGCGCGGATGCCGCGTCGGCGCTCGACACGCTTCGCAAGGAATTCGCGCCGCTCGCCGAACAGTTCTCGATGCGCTGGGAGCTGCATGACGCGGCCGTGAAGCCGCGCGTCGTGATCATGGTGTCGAAGATCGGCCACTGCCTGAACGACCTGCTGTTCCGCTATCGCACCGGCCAGCTGCCGATCGAGATCCCGGCGATCGTGTCGAACCACAAGGAGTTCTACCAGCTCGCCGCGAGCTACAACATCCCGTTCCATCACTTCCCGCTGATCGGCGGCTCGTCCGATGCCGCGAAGGCCGCGCAGGAAGCGCGCGTGCTGGAAGTGATCGATGAGCACCAGGCCGATCTCGTGGTGCTCGCGCGCTACATGCAGATCCTGTCGCCGAACCTGTGCAAGCAGCTCGCCGGCCGCGCGATCAACATCCACCATTCGTTCCTGCCGAGCTTCAAGGGCGCGAAGCCTTACTATCAGGCGTTCGACCGTGGCGTGAAGCTGATCGGCGCGACCGCGCACTACGTGACGACCGATCTCGACGAAGGCCCGATCATCGAGCAGGAAGTCGAGCGCGTCGACCACAGCATGACGCCCGACCAGCTGACCGCGATCGGCCGCGACGTCGAATGCGTGACGCTTGCGCGCGCGGTGAAGTGGCACGTCGAGCACCGGATCGTGCTGAACGGGACGAAGACGGTCGTGTTCCGCTGATTCGGCGGGTGCCGGACGGCCTGGCCCCGGCCGGTCTCTGGCCAGCCGCCGGATGGCCGGCCCCCGGATCGCCGGCCGCCCCAAACAAAAACGCCGCGCCCTTCACGGGGCGCGGCGTTTTTTTATCGCTGCGCTGGCAGCCGGGCTGCTTCAGATCAGCCGCAGCAGGTACAGCTCGCGTTTCACGTACGCGTAGAAGATCGGCGCGGCGATCACGCCCGGCAGCCCGAACGCGGCCTCCATGATCAGCATCGCGAGCAGCAGTTCCCAGGCGCGCGACTCGATCTGGCCGCCGATGATCTTCGCGTTCAGGAAGTATTCGAGCTTGTGGATGATCACGAGGAACGCCAGCGACGCGATCGCGGTGCCCATGCTGACCGACAGCGACACGGCGACGATCAGCGTGTTCGAGATCAGGTTGCCGATCACGGGCAGCAGGCCGACGATGAACGTGACGAGCACGAGCGTTTTCGACAGCGGCAGCCGCTGGTGGAAGATCGGCAGCGCGACGAGCAGGTAGATGCCCGTGAACGTTGCGTTGATCGCCGAGATCTTGATCTGCGCGAACACGATCCGGCGGAAAGCGTCGGCGAAGCGCGACACGCGCGTGACGAGCGCGGTGGACAGCGGACGACGCACCTTGCCGTGTTCGACGCCGATCGCGATCATCGCGCCGATGATCATCCCGAACAGCACGTGGCCGAAGCCGCGCGCGACGCTCTTGCCGCTTTGCTGGAGCTGGTCCATGTGCGAGTGCATCAGCACGGCGGCCTTCGTCTTCATCTGCTCGACATCGACGGGCAGCAGGTTCGCGATCCAGGCCGGCGTGCGGGCGCGGGTCTGCTCGACGATCTGCATCAGCTGGTCGAGCAGGCTTTGCAGGTTCGGCACCGTGCGCTCGAAGTGTTCGATGATGCCGATCGTCAGGCCCGTCAACGCGCCGACGATCGCGATCGACAGCAGCACGACGGCGACCCAGCGCGCGCGCATGCTCGTGGTGTGGCGCTCGATCACGGGGGCGATCGTGTGGATCAGCTGGTAGACCAGCAGGCCGGCCAGCAAGCCGCCGAGCAGCTTGAGTTCGATCACGAGCCACATCGCGAGGATCGCGAACGCATAGCTGCCGATCTCGAGTGCCGACAGCTTCGGCAGGCTGAAGTCGCTCGTCAGCCGCACGCTGCGCAGGTGCGGTTCGCGATTCTGCGCATCGCGCGACGAGTCTGGTTGCTTCTCCATCGTGGATTCCTGTCGTTCGTGTGTCATGCCGCGGAATGCGCGGCAGAGCCGTGTTCGCCCGGCGCCGCACCGGATTGGTGCGTACGGCGAACCTTACGACCGTAAAGTATAGCCGCCATTATGGTCCGCAACGGGGCCGTTTGGCGCATGGTGTAAACGCAGGAGGGAAAACGAGAATGGGGGGCCGGTTCGGCGGTGCGCAAGGGCGCGCGGCCGGACGGCCGCGCGCGGGAGGCAGGGGGGACGCGTCAGCCGGTCGCGACCTTGCGGGCCGTGCGCTTGAGCAGCGGCGCGAGATATTTGCCGGTAAAGCTCGCCTTCGTCTTCGCGACCTGCTCGGGCGTGCCCTGCGCGATGATCTGGCCGCCGCCGGCACCGCCTTCGGGGCCGAGGTCGATCACCCAGTCGGCCGTCTTGATCACGTCGAGGTTGTGCTCGATGATCACGACCGTGTTGCCCTGGTCGCGCAGCCGGTGGATCACTGCCAGCAGCAGTGCGATGTCGTGGAAGTGCAGGCCGGTGGTCGGCTCGTCGAGGATGTACAGCGTGCGGCCGGTGTCGCGCTTGGAGAGCTCGAGCGACAGCTTCACGCGCTGCGCCTCGCCGCCCGACAGCGTCGTGGCCGACTGGCCGAGGCGGATGTAGCCGAGGCCGACGTCGAGCAGCGTCTTCAGCTTGCGCGCGATGACCGGCACCGCGCTGAAGAACTCGTACGCATGCTCGACCGTCATGTCGAGCACTTCGCTGATGTTCTTGCCCTTGTACTGCACTTCGAGTGTTTCGCGGTTGTAGCGCTTGCCGTGGCACACATCGCACGGCACGTAGACGTCCGGCAGGAAGTGCATTTCCACCTTCAGCACGCCGTCGCCCTGGCACGATTCGCAGCGTCCGCCCTTCACGTTGAACGAGAAGCGGCCTGGATCGTAGCCGCGCTCCTTCGAGGTCGGCACGCCCGAGAACAGCTCGCGGATCGGCGTGAACAGGCCCGTATACGTGGCCGGGTTCGAGCGCGGCGTGCGGCCGATCGGCGACTGGTCGACGTTGATCACCTTGTCGAAGTGCTCGAGGCCCTCGATCGCCTCGTGCGGCGCCGGCTCGGCCGACGACCCGTACAGGTGGCGCGCGACCGCGTGATACAGCGTGTCGTTGATCAGCGTCGACTTGCCGGAGCCCGATACGCCGGTGATGCAGGTCAGTAGGCCGACCGGCAGCTCCAGGTCGACGTGCTTCAGGTTGTTGCCGTGCGCGTCGACGATGCGCAGCATCCGCTCGGGATCGGGGGCAAGCCGCTCGTCCGGGTACTCGATCGTGCGCTTGCCGACCAGGTACTGGCCGGTGAGCGACTGCGGGTTCGACTGCACCTGCTTCGGCGTGCCCTCGGCCACGATCACGCCGCCGTGTTCGCCGGCGCCCGGGCCCATGTCGACGACGTAGTCGGCCGTGCGGATCATGTCCTCGTCGTGCTCGACGACGATCACCGAGTTGCCGAGGTCGCGCAGGTGCTTGAGGGTCGCGATCAGGCGGTCGTTGTCGCGCTGGTGCAGGCCGATCGACGGCTCGTCGAGCACGTACATCACGCCCGTGAGGCCCGAGCCGATCTGCGACGCGAGCCGGATGCGCTGCGCCTCGCCGCCCGACAGGGTTTCCGCGCTGCGCTCGAGCGACAGGTAGTCGAGGCCGACGTTGTTCAGGAAGGTGAGGCGCGCGACGATTTCCTTGATGACCTTGTCGGCGATCTCGCGCTTCGCGCCGTCGAGCGACAGGCCGTCGAAATAGCCGAGCGCGTCGCGCAGCGGCCAGCCGCTGATTTCAAAGATGCCGCGCGCGTAGTCGCCCGTGCCGATCCGCACGTGGCGTGCTTCGCGGCGCAGGCGCGTGCCGTCGCACGACGGGCACGGCTGGTTGTTCTGGTACTTCGACAGCTCTTCGCGCACCGCGACCGAATCGGTCTCGCGGTAGCGGCGCTCGAGGTTCGGGATGATCCCTTCGAACACGTGCTCGCGGATCGTCGTGCGGCCGCGCTCGTTGATGTACGAGAACGGGATCGTCTGCTTGCCCGAGCCGAACAGCAGCACCTTCCGGATCTTTTCCGGCAGATCCTCGAACGCGGCGTCGATGTCGAATTCGTAGAACGCCGCGAGACTCTGCAGCATCTGGAAGTAGAACTGGTTGCGGCGGTCCCAGCCTTTCACGGCGCCGGCGGCGAGCGACAGCGACGGGTGCGCGACGACCCGCTTCGGGTCGAAGAACGTGATCTGGCCGAGGCCGTCGCATTCCGGGCACGCGCCCATCGGGTTGTTGAACGAGAACAGGCGCGGCTCGAGCTCCTGCAGCGAGTACGAGCAGATCGGGCACGCGAACTTCGAGCTGAACAGGTACTCGCGGTCGGTATCCATCTCGAGCGCGATCGCGCGGCCGTCGGCGAGGCGCAGCGCCGTCTCGAACGATTCGGCGAGCCGCTGCTTCATGTCCGGGCGCACCTTGAGACGATCGACGACGACGTCGATCGTGTGCTTGTCGTTCTTCTTCAGCTTCGGCAGCGACTCGACCTCGTAGATCTTCGCGACGCCTTCGTTCGCGGCGCCGCCGCCCGAGCGCACGCGAAAGCGCACGAAACCCTGCGCCTGCATGTCCTCGAACAGCTCGGCATGCTCGCCCTTGCGGTCCGCGACGACGGGCGCGAGGATCATCAGCTTGGTTTCCTCGGGCAGCGCGAGCGCCGCGTCGACCATTTGCGACACGCTCTGCGCTTCCAGCGGGATGTCGTGGTCGGGGCAGTACGGCGTGCCGACACGTGCGAACAAAAGTCGCAGGTAGTCGTGGATTTCCGTGACCGTGCCGACGGTCGAACGCGGGTTGTGGGACGTCGCCTTCTGCTCGATCGAGATCGCCGGCGACAGGCCTTCGATCAGGTCGACGTCGGGTTTCTCCATCAGCTGCAGGAACTGGCGGGCATACGCGGACAGGCTTTCGACGTAGCGGCGCTGGCCTTCGGCATAAAGGGTATCGAACGCGAGCGACGACTTGCCCGACCCGGACAACCCGGTAATCACGATCAGCTTGTGGCGCGGCAGGTCGAGATTGACGTTTTTCAGGTTGTGGGTACGCGCCCCACGGATGCGGATCTGTTCCATGAGCCTGGCGAAAATGGAGGGAACCAAACCTGCTACTATAACGGCTTTTCGAGGCCGTCGTTTGGGGTCCCCAGCCTTAGCAGCAGGTGGCAGCAAGATGGCGCCTGCGCCGGGAAAAGTGGCCGCAGCGGCCGCGCCGCGCGGTTCCGGGCGGCCTGCGGGCTGCCTGAATCCTGCCCCGACGTGTTGCCGGCCAAGCCTCCCGGGCCACTGGTCCTGATCTTCCGCCGCCCGGTGTCGGGCGGACATTCCGATCATTCGAAATTCATTCCCGATGTCCAATCCGTCTGCCACGTCTTCCCGCATGACCGCGCCCGAATTGCGCGCGACCACGTCGCTCGCGGCGATCTTCGCGCTGCGCATGCTCGGCCTGTTCATGATCATGCCGGTGTTCTCGGTCTACGCGAAAACCATCCCGGGCGGCGACAACGTGCTGCTCGTCGGCATCGCGCTCGGGGCCTACGGCGTCACGCAGTCGCTGTTCTACATCTTCTACGGCTGGGCGTCCGACAAGTTCGGCCGCAAGCCGGTGATCGCCACGGGCCTCGTGATCTTCGCGATCGGCAGCTTCGTGGCCGCGTCCGCGCACGACATCACGTGGATCATCGTCGGCCGCGTGATCCAGGGGATGGGCGCGGTGTCGTCCGCGGTGCTCGCGTTCATCGCCGACCTGACCTCGGAGCAGAACCGCACGAAGGCGATGGCGATGGTCGGCGGCTCGATCGGCGTGTCGTTCGCGGTCGCGATCGTCGGTGCGCCGATCGTGTTCCACTGGGTCGGGATGAGCGGGCTGTTCGCGATCGTCGGCGTGCTGTCGATCCTCGCGATCGGCGTCGTGCTGTGGATCGTGCCCGATGCGGCCAAGCCGGTGCACGTGCCCGCGCCGTTCGGCGAGGTGCTGCACAACGCCGAGCTCCTGCGCCTGAACTTCGGCGTGCTGGTGCTGCACGCCACGCAGACGGCGCTGTTCCTCGTCGTGCCGCGCCTGCTCGTCGACGGCGGCCTGCCGGTCGCCTCGCACTGGAAGGTCTACCTGCCGGTGATGGGGCTCGCGTTCGTGATGATGGTCCCGGCGATCATCGCCGCGGAAAAACGGGGCAAGATGAAGCCGGTGCTGCTCGGCGGCATCCTGGCTATCCTGATCGGCCAATTGCTGCTGGGCAGCGCGCCGCATACCATCCTGATTGTGGCTGCGGTTCTTTTCGTCTACTTCCTCGGCTTCAACATCCTGGAAGCGTCGCAGCCGTCGCTCGTGTCGAAGCTTGCGCCCGGTTCGCGCAAGGGTGCGGCCACGGGTGTTTACAACACCACGCAGTCGATCGGGCTCGCGCTCGGCGGCATCGTGGGCGGCTGGCTGCTGAAGCACGGGGGCGCCAATACGGTGTTCTACACGTGCTCGGGGCTCGTTGCCGCGTGGCTTATAATCGCGGCCAGCATGAAAGCGCCGCCGCGCAAGGCCTGAACTTACTTCGGGCAGGCGCCGGCGACTTTCGCCGGCTTGCCCGGCGGGCCGCACCGACAGCATGAGCGGGCGGCCCGGCATCGAATTTACTGGAGAAACACATGGCATCCGTCAACAAGGTCATCCTCGTCGGCAATCTCGGCGCCGATCCTGAAGTCCGTTACCTGCCGAGCGGCGACGCGGTTGCGAACATCCGTCTCGCGACGACCGACCGCTACAAGGACAAGGCTAGCGGCGATTTCAAGGAAATGACCGAGTGGCATCGCGTCGCGTTCTTCGGTCGCCTGGCGGAAATCGTCAGCGAGTACCTGAAGAAGGGTTCGTCGGTCTATATCGAAGGCCGCATCCGCACGCGCAAGTGGCAGGGTCAGGACGGCCAGGATCGTTACTCGACCGAAATCGTCGCGGACCAGATGCAGATGCTCGGCGGCCGCGGTGGTGCGGGCGGCGGCGGTGGCGGCGGTGACGAAGGCGGTTACGGCGGCGGCTACGGTGGTGGTGGTGGCGGCGGTCGTGGCGAGCAGATGGAGCGTGGCGGTGGCGGCGGTGGTCGTGCCGGCGGCGCGGCGCGTGGTGGTGCAGGCGGCGGCGCGCAAAGCCGTCCGAGCGCACCGGCAGGCGGCGGCTTCGACGAGATGGACGACGATATTCCGTTCTAAGAGGAACGTTAGTTCCCAGTGGAAGGATGGACCCGAATTTCTGAGCTAAATCAACGATTTAGCCTGGAACTTCGGGTCTTTTTTCGTTTGCACATTCTCGATCTAGGCGGAACCTGCCTGATCGGCAAAAAAATGGGTTCCATTCGTCGAATGGAGCCCGGCGTGACCCGATACGCAATTCGTGAAGTTCATTTCGAGAACGGCGAACGCTTACCTCTGTTGGTGCATGGAGACCCACTGGGTTTGCCGGTTCCGGAGATCGTGGAATTTGCCATCGCGAAGCTACGTGCGTGTGGGCTTCGAAGGAGCATTCACCATCGAGCCGAAGCGTTCGGGCTGCTTCTCTTTGAGCGTTGTATGAGCGCGGCAATTGACAAGCGTTCACGCGGAGGCGCACTGAAATTTCCCTCGGCTCTTTGATGTGCTGCAACGAGTTCGTCAAGCGGTGCAGTCTGCAGCTGGTTGTCAAAGAGTTCGAGCAATCTGGCCGTAACCGGAACCAAGTCCGACTTCATGCTCCATCCAGTGTTGGCGCGAGCGCGTAAGGCGAGTTCACCGAGCATCACGTCGGCAGTGCTAAAAATGGACAATTCGCCTTTGCCGAATCCGGCGTCGAAGAGGTAGAACGACGCGAACATCGTCCGAACAATTGTGCCCAAATGAAATGCTGAGCCTTGCTCAGTACGTAGAGCGTGGAAGCAAAGATGGTTACGAAGCGAGAGATCGATTAGCGCATGTGTTGAGAGACGAGCTACTCTGCTGAGATCGGCTCCCCGAGTATTCGATACCATTGGAATAAGCGATTCAACCGACCATATTTCTTATTCGCTCAGCCGACACATTCTCCTGCGTGGTGTGGCTGAGCGATTCATGGCTTCCGTTATCGGGAAGCTACCTCTTTGGCGCGACCATCGGTGGATGCGCGACTATAGCCTCGCGCGTAGTACAGCATGACGAGCAAGGCAATCCACGCAGGACCGACGATGAGCGCAATCTTGGTGTCGGAGTGAAATGCCATGACGATCAGCACCGCGACCAGGAATAGTCCTGCGAGATAGGACGTGTACGGGAAGAAGGGTACCCGCAACGTCATCCGGTTCACCTCGCTTCGCGACACGGACTTTCGGAATCCGATCTGTGCAAGCAGAATGACGCCCCATGTCCAGACCGAACTGAACGCGGAAATCGCGCTCAGCCACGTGAACACTTCGGTCGGGGCCAAATAGTTGAGCGCCACGCCAACGAAGAGAAGCGCCACGGATATCAGAATCGCCCGACGTGGGACTCCATTGTCGGAGGTGTTGGCTAGCGACGCGGGTGCTTGACCTTGCTGCGCCAGATTGAACAGCATACGGCCGGTGCTGAAAATGCCGCTATTACAAGACGACAATGCAGCAGTTAGAACGACAAAATTCACGATGCCAGCTGCAGCAGGAACGCCCATTCTGTCAAACAACATGACGAAGGGACTTCCTTGGCTGCCGATTTCGTTCCACGGGTAAATGGCCATGATGACGAACAGGGCGCCGACGTAGAAAATCAGAATCCGCCAGAACACCGAGTTGACTGCGCGTGATAGCGACTTCTTCGGATTTTTCGCCTCGCCTGCTGTCAGGCCAAGCATTTCGATCCCGCCGTACGAGAACGCGACCATCGGTAACGCCAACATCAATCCCGAGAGACCATGGGGGGAAAAGCCGCCGTTCGTCCAGAGATTGTGAATGCCCGTGGCGACGCCGCCATTTCCGATTCCAAAGAAGATCGCGCCGAAGCCAGAAACGATCATCAGAATGATCGTCGCGACCTTCACCAGCGCAAACCAGAATTCGAGTTCGCCGTACATCTTCACTGCGATGAAGTTGATGCTGCCCATGAGTACGAGTGCGGCCAAAGCCCATATCCAGTTCGGTATGTCGGGATACCAGACATGCATGTACACGCCGACAGCAGAAATCTCGGCCATGCAAGTGACGATCCACATGAACCAGTACGTCCATCCAGTCAGGTATCCCGCTAGCGGGCCGATGTAGTCGCGAGCGTATCGACTGAATGAGCCGGAAACGGGATTGTGTACAGCCATCTCTCCGAGGGCACGCATGATAACGAAGATCGCGAGACCGCAGACAACGTAGGAAATCAAGATTGCAGGACCAGCGAGCTTGATTGCGGTCGCCGATCCGAGAAATAGCCCGACGCCGATGGCGGCACCGAGTGCCATGAGGCTTACGTGTCGCTCCTCTAGGCCGCGGTGCAGATCATCACCTGAGTTCTGCATTGGGTGTCTCCTGGATTGGGGTTGGGATTGGACTCAGTAAGAGTGTCGATGCCGGCTGCACAGCCAATGTCTATTGCGATACATCGGTATGAAGTTCGAGGCTTCGTTCGATCTGTCTACGTGGGTGATGAGTCTTACCAGCCAAAAAGGCACCGGGAACGCGAGTAATGGACCTTTTTCGTTCTGAAAAATAGAACGCTTATTTGGACGGCACTTGGAGAGCGTGTTCGGAAAATTAGATCTCTCGGGAGAACCGGCGATACTGTTCACGCGTCGCCGTCATCCCGACAATACGATTGTCGATAATCAATTGGAGGAGTACATGGCGGGCGCTCCGCATTTTGATGAACCGCTTCAGTTTTTTCGACCTTCGAACGCAAGCATGTCGCACGGCGACAACCTGCCGAAGACCCGCTCCGGCAAGATCTTGCGCCGCCTGCTGCGCTCGCTCGCGAAGGGCGAGGCGATCACGCAGGACACGTCCACACTTGAGAACCCCGCGATCCTCGAGCAATTGCGGCGTTCGCAGTAGATACAAATTGGGCGGCGCGATTCCTACGGGGTGGCGTAAGCCACCCTTTTTCGTTCCACGTCGTTAAACGCGATACGCATCCGAAATGATCGACTCAGGCGCTTGCACAACAGGACTGCCATCTGCAGATGTTCGATCAGGTTTACCCGAGCGCTCGCCTGGCTACGAAGCCGTCGAATGATCATAGGTTTTTGGCAGGCTCCGCCGGATAGGGCGCCTCCGTCCCGAGTCTGAACACTCGACGAGTGTTCTCAAAAACAGAACAATCTCGACGAGTCGATGCTATTGGCGAGCAAATTTGGCGCGCAGACACTGAATTTGCGCGCCGGGACATGCGATCGAGATCTACCGGGATCGTATCCGTCAGGGGAGTAGATCAATTCTGGTTGGACGCGTTCAGTCCGGAATCAATTTTATATGGATTCCTTATTATCATGACCTTCGCACTACACGTTGCGGTTGGAGAAAGGCAATGAAACTTTCGAAATCAGTTGCATTTGTCAGCGGTGCCATGCTTGTGTGCGCGTCCGGCGCCACGAGCGCGCAGGAGGACGCGGTGGTGAAACTCGGGTTCGCCGGACCGTTGACTGGCCAGAATGCCAACCTCGGCAAAGACGTCGAACGTGGCGCCCGAATGGCCGTCGACGACCTGAATGCCAATCCGCCGGTGATCGGCGGCAAGAAGGTGAAAGTCGAGCTTCAGGTCGAAGATGATGGAGGCGATCCGCGTCAGGCCACCCAAGTCGCGCAGCGTCTCGTTGACGCCAAGGTTAAGGGGGTTGTCGGGCATTTCAACTCCGGCGCTACGATTCCGGCATCGAAGATCTATTACGACGCCCGTATTCCTGAGATCTCCCAGTCCTCCACCAACCCGAAGTACACCCAGCAGGGCTTCGACACAGCCTTCCGCCTGGTTGCCAACGATGGGCAACTCGGTTCGGTTCTGGGCAAGTATGCCGTCCAGAAATGGGGCGCAAAATCCGTCGCGGTCATTGACGATCGAACCGCATACGGACAAGGTATTGCTGATGAATTTCTGAAATCCGCCACGGCCTCCGGTGCGAAGCTGGTTTCTCGGCAGTACACGACCGACAAGGCAACGGACTTTCGCGGTGTCCTGACTGCGGTGAAAGGCGAAAGTCCTGACGTCGTCTTCTACGGCGGAATGGATGCGCAAGGCGGCCCGATGATCAAGCAGATGCAACAGCTCGGGATGGCGTCGAAGTTCATGGGCGGCGACGGTATCTGCACCGGAGAGTTGCCTAACCTCGCGGGAACGGCGCTCAATGGTCGACAGGTCATTTGCGCGGAGGCGGGCGGAATCACGTCGGAATACGAGCCGGGGATGGAGAGCTTCAAGAAGCGCTTCAAGCAGAAATATGGTCAGGATGTGGTGATCTACGCGCCGTATGCATACGACGCCATCATGATTCTGGTTGATGCAATGAAGCACGCCGGCTCGTCCGATCCGGCGAAGTACCTTCCGTATCTGAAGAAGACGGACTACAAGGGTGTCATCGGTGAAACGCGCTTCGATTCGAAGGGCGATCTGCAAAACGCAACACTGACGCTCTATACGTTCAAGGACGGCAAACGCGAAAGCTTGGGCGTTCAACATTGAGTACCTGGCCGCGACGCGCGTTGCGCGCGCAGTGTTTCCATTTTTTCAAAGCAAACAGCGCTCTGCGTCCTCGCCTTTGTTATCGACAAGGGCAAGGGCGCGTTTTTTTGAGCATGTTCCTGATTGAATCTGCAATGGGTCTCGCCCTCTTCGCCGGGCTCGCGATCCTGGGTACTCGCGGCCGGGACGACACTGGCCGCAGGAGTGACGGATGGATATCTTTATTCAGCAGATCGCGCGCGATCCTGTCGAAGCCGAAGCTGCTGCTCGACGATCAGAAGGTGCGGGCCGCTTACCTGGGCGAGTAGCGTACCGGCGCTGGCTAACGCCGGCGCCCTGTCCAGTTTTGGTGCCAGTCCGGATGAAGAGCAAAAGAGGTGCATCCCGAAAATTGCCGGGATGCACTTAAGTCTCTCGGTGTGGACAACCGTTGTGACAAGAGCGTCCAGCGAACTTCAAATTCGCTGAGCTAGTCGAAAATTATTACTGGACGAACTCGATGATCGTATTGCCGGCAGAGTCGGGCGTCACGGCGATACCCTTCGATGTTCTTCCATACTTGACCGCATTCTCGGCAAGTATCTTCTCGGTCTGTCCGAGGTCCCGGACACGGAGTTGCAGTGCGATACCGTGCGGCTTGTCGGTGTAGCGGGTCGGGAGGCCGATTGACGCGAAGCGCTCTTCGGCCTGCGTTGGTGTGAGAGCAACCACACGCCCACATCCGGTATCGGCCTCGACGTGACCGTTGATTCGCGACGTTTGATCCGCACCAAAGAGTCTGGACCATCTCTCTTCCAGGAGATCGAGATCCGGCGTGATGTAAACGACTTCATCAACAGCGATAGCGCCGTTCGGATGGTTTTGCCAATCCTTTCTCCAAATGAATTCCGGACGATGTTGTTGGCAGAGGAAATTGGATGCGTCGCCAAGCTCCGTGTCCATCACCATGCCGAGAGATACGACGACCTCATCCGGTTTTCCGTCCGGCGTCGTGATTTTTCGTCGAAACTCGACCCGTTGTTGAACCGGCAAGCCAGTTGCCTTGACTGCAGCGAAATCGGCATCGATGTCCTTGCTGTGCAGCGCAAGTAGTCCGAGTCCTTCGGAGCGCTTCAGAAATTCGCCCAGTGTGCGGCCATAGCAGAATCCGTTGACCTCGCCGGTGCCGAATTTCGATGGATCGTCGATCCCGATGACCTCGATGAAATTGTTCTCGAACATCATCAGCGTGAGAACCGAACCCCACGGGTGGTACGAGATCGGGCTTGGAGCAAAACCGAGACGCTTGTACTGTTCCACGGCTTTCGGGTGGTCTCTCACCGAAACGACAGGGTGATCGATACCGAGACGGTGCTGGTTCGGAGGAATCATCCGGGTGACCTCTATTGGGCGGAAGGGGCGGTGATCGCGGCGTAGGACGCCGAGACCGGCTTGATAACCTTGGCGGGAACGCCGGCGGCGACCATGTTGGCCGGAATCGACTGGCGCACGACGCTACCTGCGGCGACAACCGCGTTCTCGCCGATCTCGATGTTGCCAAGGATGAGCGCGTGGGCCGCAAGCGTGGCGCCGCGCCTGACCTTGGGATGACGATCACCCGCCTCGGCAAATGTGCTCCCGAGCGTGACGCCATGCCAGATGCTGACGTCATCTTCGACTACGGCCGTCTCGCCGATTACGATTCCCATCGCGTGATCTACAAATAGTCCCTTGCCGATCCGTGCCGCAGGGTGAATGTCGACGTTATAGATCCTGGCGCACCAGTTCTGGAGAAGCACGGCGAACGTCCGCTCACCATCAACCCAGTATGCGTGGGCTACGCGATGAAGTTGTATCGCGAGGATGCCCCGGAAGGTGAGGAACGCGGAAAGTGCATTCGGACACGCGGGATTCGCGCTGGCAATTTTGTGAATGTCTGCGGCTGCGCTTTCATCGATTGCAGCTGACGCGATCGTCCGTTCGAACTCAGCCGAAAAGTCGGGTAGTGAACCATCCATCGTCATGAGATTGGCTGCAAGCAGCGCGGCCAATGCCTGTCCCAGCGACGGGTGCCCGAGTACGGCTTTTTGATAGTACGGGCGCATGGCTGGGCGGGCGGTCGCTTCCCGTTCGGCCTCAAGCTCGATTGTTTGCCAGACGGTATCGTGAATGTGCGTGTCCAAAGTCGTTCTCCTTTACCGCAAGTGTGGGCTCGCCAAAACCGACCGCAAATGCCGCGGATATACCTTTTTGTTCTAAAAAATAGATGGCAGTTCGCGAAGTCGTCCGATGAACAGCTGCCCAACGTACTGTTGTTTCACCGAAATGCACGCATTTGCGAGTGCATGAGCTGAAGCATCTTGTTCGAAGCGACCGATAGCTTCCGCCCGACACGGGTAACGAGGTGCGCCTCCGCCTTGGCGAGAATCGGATGGTCGATAGCGATAGCAAACAGCTCGCCGGCATCAATCTCGGTCGACACCGCGAATGCGGGAAGGCAAACAATCCCTAACCCGGACTTTACGAACTGTTTGAGTATCGTGATGGAGTTCGTTGTCACGACCGGATCGAATCGGATCTTTTCGGCAAATTCCACCGCCTCGAGCATCTGACGGGTGCCGTATGACGCGTGAGTTGCGGCGAGCGGATAGGACGCCAGTTCTTCGACGGTCATGGCTTCGTCCCGCCCACGGCGTGGAAAATCCGGGCCAACGATTGCCATCATCGGTTGCAATTTCGACGCCCTCGACACGATCTTGGGATCGAGAGGCGGGTTGTAGACGAGCCCGATTTCGCCTTCGTCCTCGGTGACTTTACGCATGACGTCGTTGGTACCCGCGAGATCCAGGTTGACGCGGATTCCAGGGTATTGCTTGCAGAACGTCTGCATGGGGCCCGCGAGCATGTCCGACACGAACCCTTCGCCGAGCACGACATTGACGTGGCCGGTTCGCAGCCCCCTCAACTCCTGCAACCTCGAAAGCAGATCGTCCTTGTGGGCCACCTGCTCGCGGAAGTATTCGATCACGAGCTGGCCGGCTTCAGTTGGCTTGACCCCTCGGGCGTGACGCTCGATCAGGACGGCGCCGAGCTCCCCTTCGAGCAAGCCGATTTGTCTGCTGACTGCAGACGGTGCGACGTTCAGCCAGTCGGCCGCGGCGCGGATCGTCCCGCACCGGACAGCCTCGAAAAAGTACACGATCCTGCTTTCCGTCAGATTTTCGACCATGGGTCACCGTTCGAATTTTTGGAACACTTCTGAAATTGGCGTTGATTGATTATAGGTCTCCAGAAGTCCACTATGGAATCCCGAACAGTCACAACGATGTGGAACTTCCACAAAGGCGGGCTGCGAAATCAAATACGGAGCACGAAATATGAAAACGGTTGGTGTGATTGGTCTGGGCAATATGGGTCGCGGTATGGCTCTGTCGCTGAAGCGTGGCGGGTACGACGTCTTGGGGTTCGATGCCACGCCGGGCATTGCCGAGGCCTTGCAGGCCGAAGGCGTGGTCGCATGTGCGTCGATTGCGGAAATCACGCGAAATGCAGACGTGCTCATTCTGTCGCTGCCGACTTCCGACATCGTCGAAAAGGTGGTCCTCGGAGAAGGCGGTGTTGCCGCGAATGCGCGACCGGGCCTGATCGTGGTTGACACCACGACCGCCGAGCCGGCCAGCACGCGGAAGGTCGCAGCCGCGCTCGCCGAAGTGAAGGTCGGACTGGTCGATGGCCCCGTCAGCGGCGGCCCCAAGGGCGCCGCGACCGCGACGATGACGATGGTGCTCGGTGGTTCGGATGCCGACGTTGCTGCTGTCGAGCCGGTCCTTGCCGTCATGAGCGCGAAGCGCGTCCACGTCGGTCCCGTCGGGGCGGGGCACGTGACGAAGATCATCAACAACATGCTGACTGGCGTGCATCTGCTCGCGACGAGCGAGGCGGTACGTGCCGCCGAGGCCGCGGGCGTGAACCCGGAGAAGCTTGTCGAAGCATTGAACGGCGGATCGGGGCGCAATAGCGCAACGCTGACGAACTATCCGACCTGGATCTTCAACGGCAAATTCGATTCCGGATTCACGATGAAGCTGATGCGCAAGGACGTGCGCCTTGCGATGGACATGCTGCGCAAGCTCAGCGTCACGGCACCGATCGCGATCGAAGCTGGCCGCCTTTGGGCGGCGAGCGTTGAATCGATCGGCGACCAGGAGGACTTCAACCGGATCGTGGAATTTACCGAAAAGAACTGACTGAATTCAGGAGCATGGACATGGAAAACCAAGCAGCACAGAACCTTCTGGCCGCATTCGCGTACTTTTTCCCGAATGCTCAGACCATCGGATCGTACGTCGGTGGTCAACTGATCGACGGCGCCGGCGAATCGATCCAGTTGTACGACGCAGCGACCGGAAAGCCGAGCCTCGTATACAAGGATGGTGGCGCCGCTGTCGTCGAACTGGCGGCTCAGGCGGCGGAGATTGCACAGAAGCAGTGGTGGTCGCTAACACACGCAGCGCGCGGACGGGTGATGTTCGAGATCGCGCGCGAGCTGCGCAAGGAGGTCGAGCAAATCGCACGCCTCGAGTCGCTCGGTTCCGGCAAGCCCATTCGCGATTGTCGCGGCGAAGTGGCGAAGGTCGCGGAGATGTTCGAATACTACGGCGGCTGGACAGACAAGTTCTACGGTGACGTCATTCCCGTTCCGACCTCGCATCTGAACTACACCCGTCGGGAGCCGGCGGGCACGGTCCTGCAGATCACGCCGTGGAATGCCCCGGTGTTCACCTGCGGATGGCAGGTCGCCCCGGCCATCGCGATGGGCAACGCTGTACTGCTCAAGCCGTCCGAGCTGACACCGTTCACTTCCCTGGTTGTCGGCCTCATCGCCGAGCGTGCGGGCCTGCCGAAGGGGGTGATCAACGTGCTTTCGGGTTATGGGCATACCGTTGGTCAGGCTGCCATCGCACATAAGGTCGTCAAGAAAGTGGTGTTCGTCGGCTCGCCGGCAACCGGTGCACGGATTGCGGAGTCGGCCGCGAAGCGTGTGCTGCCGTGCGTGCTCGAACTGGGCGGAAAGTCGGCGAACATCATTTTCGGTGACGCGGACCTGAAGCGCGCGGCGCTGACGGCACAGGCGGCGATCTTCGCGGGCGCTGGCCAAAGCTGCGTTGCCGGCTCGCGATTGCTCGTCCAGCGCTCCGTCTATGACGAGTTCGTCTCGATGGTTGCGACCGGCGCGAAGAAGATCAAAGTCGGCGACCCGCTCGACGACAGCACCGAAGTCGGCCCGATCAACAATCGCAAGCAGTACGACCACGTCATGTCGATGATCGCGCGTGGCGTCGAAGCCGGAGCCACGCTCGCATCGGGATCGACTGAAGTGTCGGACGGCGGCTACTTCGTGACCCCTACCGTCTTGGCAAACGTCACCAACGAAATGGACGTCGCACGCACCGAGATCTTCGGTCCGGTCGTCGCTGCCATTCCGTTCGACACGGAAGACGAAGCCATCGCGATTGCCAACGATACTGAATTCGGTCTCGCCGGGGCCGTGTGGACGACCGATGTCGGCCGTGCGCACCGGGTGGCCGCACAGGTGAATGCCGGCACGTTCTGGGTGAACGGATACAAGACGATCAACGTTGCGTCTCCGTTCGGCGGGTATGGTCTCAGCGGCTATGGCCGATCCAGCGGCGTCGAGGCTCTTTACGAGTACACGCAGACGAAGAGCGTGTGGGTCGAAACGGCGAAAGAACCGGCGACTGCGTTCGGCTATCTGTAAGGCGAAGTGGGCTCCCGCCAAAGAAGGCGGGAGTCGAGACGGAGGAAGGGGATATGGAAACGGTGGTCAGTACGCGCGAACATGGGGACACGGGACAAACAGCCATCAAACTGTTTGTCTACGCCGCGGTGATTGTGGTCATCGCCGAATTGATCGGTTCGTTTGCGTTCAAGATCGGTCCCGGAAAGGTGGTTCTGCTACCGATGATCTGGGCGCTATTGTTGGGCGCCGCACTTGGCCTGCTGAGCCAACGGTCGAAAAACGGCTTGAGTCTTGATGTCCCAACGCAGTTTTACGCAGCCGCGATCCTGCAACCGGCTCTTCTGCTTTTCATTGCGAAACTCGGCCTGATGATCGGAAGTGCGCTTCCGAAGCTCGCTGCCGCAGGTTGGGCGCTGGTGTTTCAGGAATTTGGTCATTTTGTGGGAACGATCCTGCTCGGCCTGCCGCTGGCGCTCATGCTGGGCATCAAGCGCGAAGCCATCGGTGCAACATTCTCGGTTGGGCGCGAACCGAGTCTCGCGATCATTGGTGAGAAATACGGGATGGATTCGGCCGAGGGACGCGGGGTGCTCGCCGAGTATCTGACTGGCACGATTTTCGGTGCGGTATTCATTGCGATCTTTGCGGGCTTCGTCGCGAGCCTGAACATCTTCGATCCGCTCGCACTTGCGATGGGATCCGGTGTCGGGTCGGGCAGCATGATGGCTGCGGCGTCGGGCGCGATCGCTGCTCAGCAGTCGCCTGAAGTCGCGGAGTCGGTCCTTACGTTCGCGGCCGCGAGCAACCTCATCACGACGACGGTGGGGACCTACTTCACGTTGTTCATTTCGTTGCCGATGGCTGTCTGGGGATATCGTCTCTTCGAACCGGTGATCGGGAGGACGACCCGTGCTTCCAGCACGTCTGACGCGTCGGACAACACGCGCCCCAGGCTCGGCGACGTGGAAACAGAAGCGCCGACGCTGCAGTACGGCGGAAAGGCATTGGCATGGGGTGCTACCGCGGTGTTGTCGCTGGTGTGCGACTGGATTGCGCATGGCACCACTCCGCTCGAGGGTTTGCCTGGAATGGCGCTCATGGTGGTCGCGGTGGTTGCCGGTGATGCCCTGTGTACCCTCACTCGACGCAAGATTCCGGCGGTTTGCTGGGTATCGTTCATCGCGATGTTCCTCACCTCTCCATGGTGTCCGCTCGGAGCGCATTTCGCCGAGTTGAGCGCGAAGAACGACTTCCTCGGCGTGACCACTCCGATGCTGACCTTTGCCGGACTGTCGATCGCCAAGGACGTTCCCGCGTTCCGCCGCCTTGGGTGGCGGATCGTGCTGGTCTCGTTCGTTGCAAATGCCGGGACATTCCTGGGCGCGACGCTGGTGGCGCAGATCTTTCATATTTGAAGCGGCCATTCTTTCGACGACACCTGTCGGCTCGCTCGATGCGGCCGGCGGGAAACTACCCGCGAGCAAGACTACATGTCAGTCAGCGTCTTTGATCTCTTCAAGATCGGTATCGGGCCGTCGAGTTCGCATACGGTTGGTCCGATGCGCGCCGCATTGATGTTCGTGCATGCGATCGAGAGCGACGGCCGGCTCGAGGCAGTGAGCCGAATCCGGGCAGAGTTGTATGGATCATTGGGCGCGACCGGTAAGGGGCACGGCACCGATAAGGGCGTGATGCTCGGCTTGATGGGGCAGGCGCCCGACACGATCGATGCAGACGAAATCGACTCCATGCTTGGAGAGATATACGCATCCGGGGAACTGCGGTTGGCTGGGGTCAAGCGTATTCCGTTCTCGTCCAAGCGGGACATCGTGTTCTATCGACAAGCGCTGCCGGAGCACCCGAACGGCATGAAGCTTTTTGCGTTCGATGATGACGGCGCTGTGGTGCGTCAGGGCGTTTACCTGTCGGTCGGTGGCGGGTTTGTCGTGACGGCCGAATCGGAGAGCGACGGTGTGTTCGCGGTACCGGGTGAGGTCCCGTATCCGTTTTCAAACTCGAAGCAATTGCTCGAGCTCTGCGAGAAGCATGGAAAATCCATCGCGGAACTGACGTATGCGAACGAACGCGTGTCGCGCTCGGAAGCCGAGATTCATCGCGAGCTGCGGCGCATCTGGTCCGTCATGCAGGCCTGTGTCGAACGAGGGTGCCGCACGGAGGGAAGTCTGCCCGGTCCGCTCGGCGTAAAGCGCCGCGCGGCGTCCTTGCATCGCAAGCTTACGGAGCGCGCGGGGAGCGACGGTGACGTGTCACTGGCGGCAATGGACTGGCTCAATCTGTATGCGCTGGCGGTGAACGAGGAGAACGCCGGCGGCGGTCGCGTCGTGACGGCACCGACGAATGGTGCGGCGGGAATCATTCCAGCGGTATTGCACTACTACATGCAATTCGTTCCAGGGGCGAACCTGCAGGGCGTATTCGACTTTCTGTTGACCGCCGCCGCTATCGGCATGTTGTACAAGCTCAACGCATCCATCTCCGGTGCGGAGGTCGGTTGCCAGGGCGAGGTCGGGGTGGCGTGTTCGATGGCTGCCGGCGGCTTGTGCGCGCTGCTCGGGGGAACGCCAAAGCAGGTCGAGCACGCGGCAGAGATCGGGATGGAACACAACCTCGGCCTGACTTGCGATCCATTCGGTGGCATGGTGCAGATACCCTGCATCGAGCGAAATGCAATGGGCGCCGTCAAGGCTGTCAATGCTGCCCGGATGGCCATGGATGGCGACGGGACACACTACGTGTCGTTGGACTCGGTCATCAAGACCATGCGACAGACCGGCGCCGACATGAAGACAAAGTACAAGGAAACATCTCGGGGCGGTCTGGCAGTCAACATCATCGAATGCTGACTATCCGAAATCAGACCGGATTCCCAATCGTCGCGCGAGGCCCGGGACGTATTCCCTACAAGCCATTTCTGAATTCAAAGAACTACGATCATGAACGTCATTGCAGAAATCAATGCGGAGTCGGACGCACTGAAAGCGATCCGGCGCGACATCCATGCGCATCCGGAGGTGGGCTATGACGTACATAGAACCGCTGAGCTCGTTGCATCCAAGCTCGAACAATGGGGGCTGAGTGTAGTGCGCGGTGTCGGTCGGACCGGGGTCGTTGGTACGTTGAAGCGCGGCACCAGCGATCGCTCGATCGGATTGCGAGCCGACATGGACGCCCTCCCGATGCAGGAAGCGAACGAGTTCCCGCATCGCTCGACGGTACCCGGGGCCATGCACGCCTGCGGCCACGACGGACATACCGCGATGCTGCTCGGAGCAGCACGTCACCTGTCTCGATCGGGCGACTTCGATGGAACGGTGCATTTTATCTTCCAGCCGGCGGAGGAGGAGGGCGGCGGCGCCAATGCGATGATCGAAGACGGCCTGTTCGATCGGTTTCCGGTCGAAGCCGTTTTCGGCGTACACAACTGGCCCGGGATTCCGACTGGTCATTTCGGTGTAAGACCCGGACCGATCATGGCGTCGACCAGTCTTTTCAAGATCAAGCTCACTGGGGCTGGGTGTCATGGAGCCATGCCGCACCTGGGCACGGATCCGGTGTTCGCGGCTGCGCAGATCCTGACCTCGTTGCAGAGCATCCTGACCCGAAACAAAAACCCGATCGAAGCGGCAGCACTGTCGGTCACGCAGATCCATGCAGGTGAAGCTCAGAACGTTGTGCCGACCGAGGCATGGTTGGGAGGAACGGTTCGCACGTTTACTGACGAGACGCTCGATCTCATCGAGAAACGTATGCGCGCAATCGTGGCCGCAACTGCTGTTGGTTTCGATTGCCATAGCGAGATCGAGTTCGATCGAAACTATCCGCCGACGGTGAACGATCCGGCGCAGACAGCGATGGCCGTCGAGGTGATGCGTGAACTCGTTGGCGACGATGCGGTGAACGCGTCAATTCCCCCGACGATGGCCGCAGAAGATTTCTCGTTCATGTTGCGTGCGAAGCCGGGTTGTTATGCGTTCATCGGAAATGGGGCGGGGGACCATCGCGTGATCGGGCATGGCGGCGGCCCTTGCCTGCTGCACAACGCCAGCTACGACTTCAATGACGATCTCCTTCCGGTCGGGTCGAGTTACTTCGTGCGACTGGTCGAGCGGTTCCTGCGGTGTATCTGACGTGTGAACAGAATCAATTGCACATGTCCAGATATACAGCGGTTGTGGTGACAACGATCGTTCAGGTTTGTACGGCATTTGCCGCACTGGCGATACCGAGCACCGCACCGGTCATGATTCACCAGTTCGGCTCCGGTGCGCCCGGTGTAGGGACGTTTGTTTCAATCACTTACGCGGCGGCAGCAGTTGCATCGGTTGCGGCAGGCGGTCTGGTTCCGCAGCTTGGCCCGATTCGCCTCTGCCAGATTTCGCTGCTGGCGTGCGCAACCGGGCTTGCCATGGTTGGCGGAGGCACGCCTGTGTGGTTGATCCTGGGAGCGATCGGAGTCGGCATTGGGTATGGGCCAGTCACGCCCGCGAGTTCGTACCTCCTCGCGGCAACGACATCACCCAAAAACAGACGATTCGTTTTCTCGCTCAAACAAACGGGCGTTCCTGCGGGAGCAGCGTTGGCAGGCGCAGTCATGCCGGTTGCAATGCTGTTCATGGGTTGGCGGGCGGCAGTGTGGCTCGTAGCCGCATGTTACGTGTGCATAGCGCTTGCAATGGATCCCGCGCGTCGATTGTTGGACGGCCAGATTGGCTTATCTGACCACCGACGTTTCCAGGTACTTGCGGCGTTGACCGCGGTCTTCGCAAGTGCGGATCTGCGACGACTGGGAATCACGGCGTTCGTGCTGGGCGGCGCGCAGATGTGTGCAAGCACGTTCATCGTTTCCTACCTGCACGCGTCCTGCGGCATGTCGCTGATTCATGCAGGGTTCCTGCTGACCGTCACAAATGTTGCCGGGGTCCTGTTTCGCCTGATCTGGGGCGCAGCAGTGGATCGTGGCATCGGCTCCAGCAAGCTCCTCGCGTTTCTGGCGATACTTACCGGCGTCGCCACCTTTTCGATGGCGGCTCCGGAAATGATGTCGCGCACCTTATCGGCATTCGGCACGTGCGTGGTTCTGGGGGCTGCCGCGATTGGCTGGAATGGCGTCCTGCTTGCGGAGATTCCACAGGTAGTTCCTCAGGCAGAGGTCAGCATTGCAACATCTGGTTGCCTGTTTTTTAGTTTTGCGGGAGTTGTCGCTCTGCCGGCGCTGTTTGGCGCAGTGGAGCAGGCCAACGGGGGCTATGCTGCTTCGTGGATGTTGATTGGCGTCATGGCGCTGTTGCTTGGTGTGGCGCTTCTTGTTGCGAACCATGCGGCGTCACGTCGAAGGTCTGTGGACGCGCAATAGCTTCGACCGATTATCGATGGAAAACAGAAATTGAAGTTGTCGTAAGCTCACTATTTACGTCGATGTTCCTTGCGCGCGAGGCAAACCGTGGCTGACGAACTTCCCGACCTCATCGCTCCGCATCTCGACGTGCTGTTTTGCGGGATCAACCCGGGCCTGACCGCGGCCGCGACCGGGCATCACTTCGCAGGGAGAAGCAACCGTTTCTGGCGCGTGATCCATCTCGCGGGCTTCACGGCGGCGGAAATTTCGCCGCAGGACGATCGCGCGATTCTTCAATATGGCTGCGGCCTGACCGCGGTGGTGAAGCGGCCGACCGCGAGCGCCGATCAGCTTTCGCGCGCGGAATTCACTGCCGCGGCCGAGGAGTTCGACCAAAAGCTGGCGTGCTACGCGCCGCGCTTCGTCGCCTTTCTCGGCAAGGCGGCGTACTCGGCGCTTTCCCGTCAGCGAGAAATCGAGTGGGGGCTGCAACCGGCCCGCATGCAGGGGGCAAGCGTCTGGGTGCTGCCCAATCCGAGCGGGCGGAACCTCGCGTTCAGTCTCGACGATCTGGTCGACGCATACCGTCAGCTTCGTCTGCAGGCGAAGGCCGTTTCCGGTCTTCAACCGGAGCGGCAGGATGCGGCGCAGTGAAACGGCGCCTCGGTGGCCGGGCACCGTGCTGCCCCGCGCATTCTTCAACCGGCTCGCCACCGACGTCGCGCCGCAACTGCTGAACAAGATCCTTGCCGCCACGGACGGCCGCGCCGGGCGGATCGTCGAAGTGGAGGCCTATGCCGGTGCGATCGACCCGGCCGCGCACACCTATCGCGGCAAGACGCCGCGCAATGCGACGATGTTCGGGCCGCCCGGGCACCTGTATGTCTATTTCACCTATGGCATGCACTGGTGCTGCAACTGCGTGTGCGGCCCGGATGGCGCGGGAACGGGCGTGCTGATTCGCGCGCTCGAGCCGCTGCAAGGGCTCGAGCAGATGCGTGCGGCACGGCCGCCGCAGACGCGCGATCGCGACCTGTGCCGGGGGCCGGCGCGGCTGACCCAGGCAATGGGGATCACCGGCGCGCAGGATGGTGTCGACCTGAGCGGTGCGCACGAAGGGTTCGCGATCGTCGACGATGGCGTCGCGCCGCCCGCCGATCCGGCAGGCGGGCCGCGCATCGGCATTCGTGTCGGCACGCATCTGCCGTGGCGCTGGAGCGTGCCGGGCAACCTCTACGTATCAGGGCCAGTGACGCGCCGCTGATACACCCCCTGCCGGGATGCGCACAATTCGACCTGCGTCACGCGGCCGCCATTATTGACCGGCTAAGCTTGCCTTTTCGACGTTTGGATCGAGGAGACACCATGCGGCGGGTCGTATTCAACCAGAAGGGCGGCGTGGGCAAATCGACGATCGTCTGCAACCTGGCGGCGATCAGCGCGAGCGAAGGGCTGCGTACGCTCGTCATCGATCTCGATGCGCAGGCGAACTCCACGCGCTATCTGCTCGGCGACGCCGCAGCCGACGCGCAGCCCGGTGTCGCCGATTTCTTCGAAACCGCGCTGACCTTCAACTTCCGTCCGGTCGACGTCGCCTCGTTCATTCATCCGACCCCGTTCGAAGGGCTCGACGTGATGCCCGCGCATCCGGAGCTCGACACGCTGCACGGCAAGCTCGAGTCGCGCTACAAGATCTACAAGCTGCGCGACGCGCTGAACGAGCTCGATACCTACGACGCCGTGTACATCGACACGCCGCCCGCGCTGAATTTCTATACGCGCTCGGCGCTGATCGCGGTCGAGCGCTGCCTGATCCCGTTCGACTGCGATGATTTTTCGCGCCGTGCGTTGTACACGCTGCTCGAGAACGTGAAGGAAATCCAGCAGGACCACAACGCGGCGCTCGAGGTGGAAGGGATCGTGATCAACCAGTTCCAGCCGCGAGCGAGCCTGCCGCAGCGGCTGGTCGACGAACTCGTCGAGGAAGGGCTGCCGGTGCTCGCGTCGAGGTTGTCGGCGTCGGTGAAGATCCGCGAGTCGCATCAGCAGTCCAAGCCGGTGATCCATCTGGAACCCGGGCACAAGCTTGCGCAGGAGTTTCTCGCGCTGCATCGCGAACTGGCCGGCTGATCTCGCGCCAGCCTGATGGAGACACGGCCGCTTCACGCGGCCGTTTTTCATCACGACCAGCAATTCATCCGATCATTGATTTTGAGATTAATAATCCCGAAAACGATTTCATAATAAATCCAGAAAAAACGATTACATAAGCGACCGCTCCATTTTCAATGTGCCCCGGTTTTCTAATAAACGGAATAATGAATTGGTAAATGTTGCGCGACGTCATGATCCGCTATCCTGTAAAAAGGTAAAATGCATTGCGGGACAGAGTGACGCGCGGCCTCGTCTGCGATGTCGGCGCATCACGGGTTCCAGCGGTCACTTCGAATCAAAATAAGGGTTTACACCTAGTATTAATGCCATTTAATTGACAATTAATCGATCTAGAATGGGTTCCTTCAACTTCCCGCACTCAAATAAGTGACGGGTTGCCAATAAGGAAGCCCGCTGTCGATCCGGCTTCCAATTTTCTTTACGTCGTCTCTCGCATTGCTAACAGGAGCGTGCCCGATGTCCGTATTTGCCCCCGAAAAACTCAACGCCGAATATCAATCCGGTATCGCCGCGTGGTTTGCGATCGCCCGTCCGGCGATCCAAGGTTTCGAGGCTGTCGTCGAACTCAACCTGCAAGCGGCCCGGACGGCGCTCGAGGAATACGAGGACAAGCTGAAGAACGCATTCAACAGCAGCAACCCGGCCGCGGGTTTCGCGCAGCAGGTCGCCGCACCGCAGGAAGCGGCCGGCAAGGCCGTGTCGTACGGCCGCCATCTGTTCGACATCGCCGTGTCGACGCAGTCCGAATGGGCGAAGGTCGCGCAAGCGCAATACGAACAGAACGACAAGCGCCTGAAGGAAGTGCTCGGCGAGCTGTCGAAGCATGCGCCGGCCGGCTCGGCGCCGGTGGTGGCCGCGCTGAACTCGGCGCTGTCGGCGGCGACTGCCGCGGCCGACTCGGTTCGTGCTGCGACGGGCCAGGCGATCGAAGCCGCGCAGAGCGGTTTCGATGCGGTCAGCGAAACGGCCACGCGTGGCGCGAAGCAAACGGCTGCCGCCGCACGCAAGGACACCGCGGCCGCACGCGAATCGGCTGCGTGATCGCGTAGCCACGCAAGCACGTGTCGCGCTTGGTCGCGACACGATTGATCGGCGCCGGATGGCGCCGGACGCCGCGTGTGCCGCGTGGCCGTCCGGCGAACCTCCGGTTTGCCGCAAGACGTCGGTGAACCGGCGAGCCATACCGGTGTGCCGCCCGTTCGAACGGACGGCGCGCGCCGTATGGCGGCGTGCGACCGCTATCGAGCCGAATGGCCCGGGTGCGCGATCGCCAGCCGAGGCCGGCACGCGCCGGCGTCAGAACGACCAACTGATTTCGATGCAGGAACTGGACATGACGGACGTAGTGATCGTATCGGCCGCGCGGACCGCGGTCGGCAAATTCGGCGGTTCGCTTGCGAAGATTGCGGCGCCCGAGCTGGGCGCGACGGTGATCCGCGCGGTGCTGGAGCGTGCGGGCGTGAAGCCCGAGCAGGTCAGCGAAGTGATCATGGGCCAGGTGCTGACGGCCGGTTCCGGGCAGAACCCGGC
>NZ_SCNZ01000056.1:0-48380 GCF_005502655.1 Burkholderia sp. 4NA327C6
GGCGAAGGCGCCGGATGCGCAGCGCGGAGCGGTGGTGGCGTAGTCGCGGCGCAGCGCGTGGAAGGACTGGCAGCGCGCGGCACCGCGTGCGCTCGATGAAGCAATGAAAAAGCCGCTGTTTCTTTCGAAACAGCGGCTTTCGCATTTGGTGGCGAATCAGGGATTCGAACCCCGGACCTGCGGATTATGATTCCGTCGCTCTAACCGACTGAGCTAATTCGCCGAAGACTTGAATTATGTCGATCGGCCGGCCGGCTGTCAATACCTTTTTCCATCTTTCCCGAAAAAAGTTGCCGGCGGCCCGTGCCGGCCTTCATTGCGGGCGAGAGCCGGTCTCCGGAACGAGACCATCCGCCGGCCGTCCCCCGCTGCGCACCCAACCTCAATCCTGCGCGTAGATGTTCGAGTCCTTCGTCTCCTTGACGAACAGCAGGCCGATCACGAACGTGGCCAGCGCGATCACGATCGGATACCAGAGGCCCGAGTAGATGTCGCCCTTCGCCGCGACGATCGCGAACGCGGTTGCAGGCAGGAAGCCGCCGAACCAGCCGTTGCCGATGTGATAGGGCAGCGACATCGACGTGTAGCGGATCCGCGTCGGGAACATCTCGACCAGCATCGCCGCGATCGGGCCGTAGACCATCGTCACGTAGATCACGAGGATCGTCAGGATCACGATCGTCATCGGCCAGTTGAGCTGCGCCGGGTCCGCCTTCGCCGGGTAGCCGGCGGCCTTCAGCGTCGATGCGAGCGTCTTGTCGAACGCCGCGCCCTGCGCCTTCGCGTCGGCCGCCTTGCCCTCATAGGCGGGGATCACGGTGTCGCCGACCTTGATCTGGGCCGTCGTGCCAGCCGGTGCCGCGACGTTCTCGTAGTTCAGGCCGGCCTTCGCGAGCGCGCTTTTTGCGACGTCGCAAGAGTTCGTGAACTTCGACGTGCCCACCGGGTTGAACTGGAACGAGCAGGCGGCCGGATCGGCGATGACCGTGATCGGCGCCTTCTGCGTCGCGACCTCGAGCTGCGGGTTCGCGTAGTGCGTGAGCGCCTTGAACAGCGGGAAGTAGGTCAGTGCCGCGATCAGGCAGCCCGCGAGGATGATCGGCTTGCGCCCGATCTTGTCCGACAGCGAACCGAAGAACAGGAAGAACGGCGTGCCGATCAGGAGGGCGATCGCGATCAGGATGTTCGCACTCGCACCATCCACCTTCAGCGTCTGCGTAAGGAAGAACAGCGCGTAGAACTGGCCCGTGTACCACACGACAGCCTGGCCGGCGGTCAGGCCGACGAGCGCGAGGATCACGATCTTCAGGTTCTTCCACTGGCCGAACGCTTCGGTCAGCGGCGCCTTCGACGTCTTGCCTTCCGCCTTGATGCGCAGGAACACGGGCGATTCGTTCAGCTGCATCCGGATCCACACCGACACCGCGAGCAGCAGGATCGACGCGACGAACGGCACGCGCCAGCCCCAGCTGCCGAACGCTTCCTCGCCGATGAACGTGCGCACGCCGAGGATTACGAGCAGCGACAGGAACAGGCCGAGCGTCGCGGTCGTCTGGATCCACGCGGTGTAGAAGCCGCGACGGTTGGCCGGCGCATGCTCGGCGACGTAGGTCGCCGCGCCGCCGTACTCGCCGCCGAGCGCGAGACCCTGCAACAGCCGCATCGCGATGAAGATCACGGGTGCGGCGATGCCGATCGACGCGTAGCCGGGCAGGAAGCCGACCACGAACGTCGAGACGCCCATGATCACGATCGTCACGAGGAACGTGTGCTTGCGGCCGACGAGGTCGCCGAGGCGACCGAACACGATTGCGCCGAACGGCCGCACCGCGAAGCCGGCGGCGAAGCCGAGCAGCGTGAAGATGAAGGCGGCGGTCGGATTGACGCCGGAGAAGAAGCTCTTGCTGATGTAGGCCGCGAGCGAGCCGGCCAGGTAAAAGTCGTACCACTCGAACACGGTGCCGAGCGACGACGCGAAGATGACCTTCTTCTCTTCGCCCGTCATCGGCGCGTGCGAAATTTGCCCGCCTAACGTTGCCATGAGTCGTCTCCAAGTCCCTTGATATAGATGTGCGGCCGCCTTGGGTGGGCGGGCCTGTCGAGGATTATTGGTACGGAAACTTACGGCCGACTGACTCGCGCGTGCAAAACGACTGCACGTTAACCCGCGCCGAATCGACGGTTTTATGCGCCTATCGTGCTGCGAAGTGCTTCGATTTTCCGTTAAATTGCCGATTTTGATTCAATCGTGGCGTGCTGCGGCGGCGCACGTCAGGGTTAATCCGGGGCGGTTTCGGTCAGCGGCAGGCTGACGCGCACGAGTGTGCCGGCGAGGCGCGGTGCCTGCTGGTAGACGTGATCGTCGAGCGTCAGCGTCCCGCCGTGCTGCGTGGCGATCTCGCGCACGATCGCGAGCCCGAGGCCGCTGCCGTCGCCTTCGCGGCCGAGGATCCGGTAGAAGCGTTCCACGACGCGCTCGCGTTCGGCGGCCGGGATGCCCGGCCCCGTGTCCTCGACTTCGAGATGCACGCGCCGTGCAGCGGGCTCCGCGCGCACGCGCACCGTGATGCGGCCGCCGTCCGGCGTGTAGCGGATCGCGTTGTCGATCAGGTTGCCGAGCATTTCGCGCAGCATCACCGGATTGCCGTCGACGTCGAGCGGCCTGTCGTCCGGCGAGTCCGGCGGGCCTTCGTAGCCGAGATCCATCCGTTTCGCGAGCGCGGCCTGCACCCAGTCGCGCACCGCGCGCCGCGCGAGCGTGGCGATCTCGACCGGCTCGAACGTCAGCCCGCTCGCGCGGTTCTCGGCACGCGCCAGCGCAAGCAACTGCGTGACGAGCCGCGCGGCCTGCTCGGAGCTCGTCGCGATCTGCTCGAGCGAGCGCTGCACGTCGGGCGGGACGGGGTGGCGCAGCGCGAACTCGGCCTGCGTGCGCAGGCCCGCGAGCGGCGTCTTCATCTGATGGGCGGCGTCGGCGATGAAGCGCTTCTGCAGCGCCATGTTCTGCTCGAGACGGGCGAGCAGGTCGTTGAACGACGTGACGAGCGGCTCGATCTCGGGCGGCGCGCGCTGCGCCTCGACCGGCGACAGGTCGTCGGGCCGCCGCGCGCGGATGTGCGCCTGCAGCGCGTTGAGCGGCGCGAGCCCGCGCGACAGCCCGAACCAGACCAGCAGGATCGCGAGCGGCAGGATCACGAACTGCGGCAGGATCACGCCCTTGATGATGTCGTTCGCGAGCGCGTTGCGCTTGTCCAGCGTTTCGCCGACCTGCACGAGCACGGGCTGCGGGCTGCCCGATTGCGGCAGCGCGACCGTCGTATACGCGACGCGCACGTCGTTGCCGCGCAGCAGGTCGTCGCGAAACATCACGACGCCCGGCGGCGGGCGGTCCTCGTCGCGCGGCAGCGGCATGTCGGCTTCGCCCGCGACCAGCTCGCCGCGCGTGCCGAGCACCTGGAAGTACACGCTGTCGACGTTGTCCGCGCGCAGGAAGTCGCGGGTCTGCTCCGGCAGCGTCAGCTCGGCGACACCGTTCACCGGATGGATCTGCCGCGCGAGCACATAGGCGTTGGTCTCGAGCGCGCGGTCGAACGGGCCGTTCGCGATCGTCTTTGCGACCAGATAGGTGACGGCGATGCTCATCGGCCACAGCAGCAGCAGCGGCGCGAGCATCCAGTCGAGGATCTCGCCGAACAGCGAGCGCGGGCGCGGCGCCTCGGGCGCATCGGTTTCGTCGGGCGGGGCGAACGGGTTCTCGTAGCGCGCGTCGCGCGCTTCATCGGCGGCCGACGACGGCGCGCCGGTCGGGTGGCGGGTAGGGGCCGGCGTGGCCATCGCGGCGAAGCGCGGGTTCAGCGCAGCGGCGTGCCGGCCACCGCGGGCTGGGGCGCTGCCGTGTCGGCCGGTGCCGCGGGCGCGACCTTCTCGAGGCAATAGCCGAGGCCGCGCACGGTCGAGATCCGTACGCCGCTGGGTTCGATCTTCTTGCGCAGCCGGTGTACGTAGACTTCGATCGCGTTGTTGCTGACTTCCTCGCCCCATTCGCAGAGATGGTCGACGAGCTGTTCCTTCGACACGAGCCGGCCGATCCGCTGCAGCAGCACCTCGAGCAGGCCGAGCTCGCGCGCGGAGAGGTCGAGGACCTGATCGTTCGCATACGCGATGCGGCCGACCTGGTCGAACGCGAGCGAGCCGTGGCGCACGACGGTCGGGCCGCCGCCCGCGCCGCGCCGGGTCAGCGCGCGCACGCGCGCCTCGAGCTCGTTGAGCGCGAACGGCTTGGCCATGTAGTCGTCGGCACCGAGGTCGAGCCCCTTCACGCGCTCGTCGACGCTGTCGGCGGCCGTCAGGATCAGCACGGGGAGGTTGGAGTTGCGGGCGCGCAGGCGCTTGAGCACGTCGAGTCCGGGCATTTTCGGGAGCCCGAGATCGAGGATCAGCAGGTCGAATGTCTGCATCGACAGCGCGGTATCGGCGTCGATACCGGTCTTCACGTGGTCGACTGCATAGCCCGATTGGCGGAGTGACCGGGTGAGGCCGTCCGCGAGTATGCTGTCATCTTCCGCGATGAGAATTCGCATGGTGCTGACCGATGGGCCGGCGGGGCGTCCGCGCCGGCCGGCTGTCTCCAAAGTTATTCGTGTACAACGCGCTGCATTGCGGGCTTGCACAAAACACTGTTTTTTTATACAGTGTCTGAATTCGTGGGCAGCGCTTGAAAGTGGGCGCGCCTCTAACAGACGCTGCTCATCATAGCAAAGGACGATTCATGGAAGATAGCAAGAAGGGCTCCGGGATGACCGCCGAGAAGAGCAAGGCGCTGGCCGCCGCGCTTGCCCAGATCGAAAAGCAGTTCGGCAAGGGCTCGATCATGCGCATGGGCGACGGCGAGGCGGCCGAGAACATCCAGGTCGTGTCCACGGGCTCGCTCGGTCTCGATATCGCGCTCGGCGTCGGCGGCCTGCCGCGCGGCCGGGTGGTCGAAATCTACGGTCCGGAATCGTCCGGTAAAACCACGCTCACGCTGCAGGTCATTGCCGAACTGCAGAAGCTGGGCGGCACCGCGGCGTTTATCGACGCCGAGCACGCGCTCGACGTTCAATATGCAGCGAAGCTCGGCGTGAACGTGCCGGAGCTGCTGATCTCGCAGCCGGACACCGGCGAGCAGGCGCTTGAAATCACCGACGCGCTGGTGCGCTCGGGCTCGATCGACATGATCGTCATCGACTCGGTCGCGGCGCTCGTGCCGAAGGCCGAAATCGAAGGCGAGATGGGCGATTCGCTGCCGGGTCTGCAGGCCCGCCTGATGTCGCAGGCGCTGCGCAAGCTGACCGGCACGATCAAGCGCACGAACTGCCTCGTGATCTTCATCAACCAGATCCGGATGAAGATCGGCGTGATGTTCGGCAACCCGGAAACCACGACGGGCGGTAACGCACTGAAGTTCTACTCGTCGGTGCGTCTCGACATCCGCCGGATCGGCTCGATCAAGAAGAACGACGAGGTGATCGGCAACGAAACCCGCGTGAAGGTCGTCAAGAACAAGGTGTCGCCGCCGTTCCGCGAAGCGATCTTCGACATCCTGTATGGCGAAGGCATTTCGCGCCAGGGCGAGATCATCGATCTCGGCGTGCAGGCGAAGATCGTCGACAAGGCGGGCGCCTGGTACAGCTACAACGGCGAGAAGATCGGCCAGGGCAAGGACAACGCGCGTGAATTCCTGCGCGAAAATCCGGAAATCGCACGCGAGATCGAGAACCGCATTCGCGAATCGCTTGGCGTGGTCACCATGCCCGATGGTGCAGCCCAGGACGAAGCCGAGGCGATGGACGAAGAAGAGTGATGGTCGGGCGCCGAGGTCAGGCTGGCGAGCCGGAGGAGAGCGACGCGCCCGAAACGGCGGGTCGCTCCGGCCGGCGAGCCGGATCCTCGGGCGCCGATCGGCGGGGCGCGGGCAGCAATGCCGCGAACCGCACCGCGACGAGGGCATCCGACGATGCCCTCGTTTCGTTTGAGATTGCCGCACCGGTCGATCCGTTCGACGACGATGAATCGTTCGACGCGCACGACCGCTCCCGCCGCCGTGTGTCCGGTGTCAGCTTCCCGGGCGATAGCGCAGCCGATGCATCGGCGCCGGCCAGGGAAGATGTCTATACGCGCAGCAGCCAGCATCCGCGCCGCACACGTCGCGCGTCGGGTGCCTCTTCCAGTACTTCATCAGATGACGCTCCGGGCGCTGCCGAGCGCAAGTCATCGAAACCACAGCGATCGCTGAAGGGCCGCGCGCTCGGCTATCTATCCAGGCGTGAATACAGTCGCACGGAACTCGCGCGCAAGCTCGCGCCCTACGTCGGCGAAGACGAATCCGTCGACCCCGTGCTCGACGCGCTGGAACAGGAGGGCTGGCTGTCGGATGCGCGCTTTGCCGAGAGTCTCGTGCATCGTCGCGCGTCGCGCGTCGGCGTCGCACGCATCGTCAGCGAGCTGAAGCGTCATGCGGTGGGCGACACGCTCGTCGAGGAGGTGAATGCCCAGCTCCGCGAGACCGAATGGGCGCGTGCGCAGGCGGTCTGGCGCAAGAAATTCGGTGCGCTGCCGCAAACGCCGGCCGAGCGTGCGAAGCAGGCGCGCTTTCTCGCCGCGCGCGGCTTCTCGAGTGCGACCATCGTGAAGTTGCTGAAGGTCGGCGACGATTTCCTGGTCGACGACTGATCGCGCCGATCGCGCGCGTGGCGCGCGATTTTGCTGCAATGCAACCGCTTCCGGACAGGCGGGAATACCCGCCGTCGCGTCGAACTGTCTCAAATACCCAATATGCTAAAATCCGTGGGTTTTCCTCTTCGGCCTCAACCTCCAGCATGCCGCTATCCGAGCCCGTGCCCCGTCAGTTGCGACATCAACGCGCAATCCGAGCGGAAGCTTACGAGCGCGGCGACGGCTTGTGGGACATCGAAGCCTGCCTGACCGACCACAAGCCGCGCGATGTCGCGCTTGCGTCGGGCATCCGGCCCCAGGGCCTGCCGATCCACGAACTCTGGCTGCGCGTGACTATCGATCGTGACCTCAATGTCGTCGACGCCGAAGCGTCTTCGGAATGGGTTCCCTATCCCGGTCACTGTCAATCCGCCACTCCCGCCTATCGGGCCCTCATCGGGCTCAATCTCTTCCGCAATTTCCGCCGCAACGCGAACCGGCTGCTCGCCGGCGTCGCAGGCTGCTCCCATCTCACCGAACTGTGCGCCGTGCTGCCGACGGCAGCGATCCAGGCGTTTGCCGGTGACGTGTGGAACGTGCGCGAGGAGGGGGGCGAAGGGCCGGACCATGACGGCGTGCACGACGAAGCGCCTTTCCAGCTCGGCCGCTGCCGGGCGTTGCGGTTCGACGGCGAGGTCGTGCGGCAGTACTACCCGCGCTGGTATGGCGCGAGCCGGCCGGACGTGCCCGGTGAAGGCAGCACGAAGGAATGAACGGAAATCATTCGAAGAAGCGTCTAAAGCGACTTTTCATCCAACTCTCAGACTGAAGGGAATCACGCATGAAGATTCACGAGTACCAGGGTAAGGAAATCCTGCGGAAATTCGGAGTCGCGGTACCGCGCGGCAAGCCGGCGTTCTCGGTTGACGAGGCCGTCAAGGTGGCAGAAGAGCTCGGCGGCCCGGTTTGGGTCGTGAAGGCTCAGATTCACGCGGGTGGCCGTGGCAAGGGCGGCGGCGTGAAGGTGGCGAAGTCGATCGAGCAGGTTCGCGAATACGCGAACCAGATCCTCGGCATGCAGCTCGTCACGCACCAGACCGGTCCGGAAGGCCAGAAGGTCAACCGTCTGATGATCGAAGAAGGCGCCGACATCAAGCAGGAACTGTATGTCAGCCTCGTCGTCGATCGCATCTCGCAGAAGATCGTGCTGATGGGTTCGAGCGAAGGCGGCATGGACATCGAAGAAGTCGCCGAAAAGCACCCGGAACTGATCCACAAGGTCATCGTCGAGCCGTCGACGGGCCTGCTCGACGCGCAGGCAGACGACCTCGCCGCGAAGATCGGCGTGCCGGCTGCTTCGATCCCGCAAGCGCGCGCGATCCTGCAAGGCCTGTACAAGGCATTCTGGGAAACCGACGCATCGCTGGCTGAAATCAACCCGCTGAACGTTTCCGGCGACGGCAAGGTCATCGCACTCGACGCGAAGTTCAACTTCGACTCGAACGCGCTGTTCCGCCACCCGGAAATCGTCGCGTACCGCGATCTGGACGAAGAAGATCCGGCTGAAATCGAAGCGTCGAAGTTCGACCTCGCGTACATCTCGCTCGACGGCAACATCGGCTGTCTCGTGAACGGCGCAGGCCTGGCGATGGCGACGATGGACACCATCAAGCTGTTCGGCGGCGAGCCGGCGAACTTCCTGGACGTCGGCGGTGGCGCGACCACCGAGAAGGTCACGGAAGCGTTCAAGCTGATGCTGAAGAACCCGGATCTGAAGGCGATCCTCGTGAACATCTTCGGCGGCATCATGCGCTGCGACGTGATCGCGGAAGGCGTGATCGCCGGTTCGAAGGCCGTGAACCTGAACGTGCCGCTCGTCGTGCGCATGAAGGGCACGAACGAGGACCTCGGCAAGAAGATGCTGGCCGATTCGGGCCTGCCGATCATCTCGGCGGACAGCATGGAAGAAGCTGCGCAGAAGGTCGTCGCGGCAGCCGCAGGCAAGTAAGCGCGCGCTAATGAACACGCATGGCGGCGCGGTTCATACGCGACGCCAATCGAACAGAGGTCAAAATACATGTCGATTCTGATCAACAAGGACACGAAGGTCATCACGCAGGGCATTACCGGCAAAACCGGTCAGTTCCATACGCGCGCCTGCCGTGAATACGCAAACGGCCGCGAAGCATTCGTCGCGGGCGTGAACCCGAAGAAGGCCGGCGAAGATTTCGAAGGCATTCCGATCTACGCAAGCGTCAAGGAAGCGAAGGCGGAAACCGGCGCGACCGTGTCGGTCATCTACGTTCCGCCGGCAGGCGCTGCTGCTGCGATCTGGGAAGCGGTCGAAGCCGACCTGGATCTCGCGATCTGCATCACGGAAGGCATTCCCGTGCGCGACATGATCGAAGTGAAGGACCGCATGCGTCGCGAAGGCCGCAAGACGCTGCTGCTCGGGCCGAACTGCCCGGGCACGATCACGCCGGACGAACTGAAGATCGGCATCATGCCGGGCCACATCCACCGCAAGGGCCGCATCGGCGTCGTGTCGCGTTCGGGCACGCTGACGTATGAAGCGGTTGCCCAGCTGACGGCACTCGGCCTCGGCCAGTCGTCGGCAGTCGGTATCGGCGGCGACCCGATCAACGGTCTGAAGCACATCGACGTGATGAAGATGTTCAACGACGATCCGGACACGGACGCAGTCGTGATGATCGGTGAAATCGGTGGTCCGGACGAAGCCAATGCGGCAGAGTGGATCAAGGACAACATGAAGAAGCCGGTGGTCGGCTTCATCGCTGGCGTCACGGCGCCTCCGGGCAAGCGCATGGGCCACGCCGGCGCGCTTATCTCGGGCGGTGCGGATACGGCCGAAGCGAAGCTGGAAATCATGGAAGCGTGCGGCATCACCGTCACGCGCAACCCGTCGGAAATGGGCCGTCTGCTGAAGAAGGCGCTGTAATATTTCCACCTGGGTTCGTCCTGCAGAAAACGCCGGCTTTGCCGGCGTTTTTTGTTATGCTCGCGCAATGAATTCGTAAGCACCGGGCATGCATCGCGCATGTGCCGGCAATGAACCGGGTCGCCCGCGGGCGGCCGCCGTCCTGCCCGTCACGCCATGCTCGAATTCCTGACGTCGCTCCACTGGGGCGCCGTTCTCCAGATCGTCATCATCGATATCCTGCTCGGCGGCGACAACGCCGTCGTGATCGCGCTCGCATGCCGCAACCTGACCGCGAACCAGCGGGTGCGCGGCGTCGTCTGGGGCACCGCGGGGGCGATCCTGCTGCGTGTCGCGCTGATCACGTTCGCGGTCGCGCTGCTCGACGTGCCGTTCCTGAAGCTCGGTGGCGGGTTGCTGCTGCTGTGGATCGGCATCAAGCTGATGGCGCCGGCCGGCGACGCGCACGACGACATCAAGCCGGCCAGCCGGCTGTGGGATGCCGTGAAGACGATCGTGATCGCCGATGCGGTGATGAGCCTCGACAACGTGATCGCGATCGCGGGTGCGGCCGAACAGGCCGACCCGTCGCACCGGATCGCGCTCGTGATCTTCGGGCTCGTCGTCAGCGTGCCGATCATCGTGTGGGGCAGTACGCTGGTGCTGAAGCTGCTCGACCGTTTCCCGATCTTCGTGGCATTCGGCGCCGGGCTGCTCGGCTGGATCGCGGGCGGGCTGATCGTGAATGACCCGGTCGGCGACCGCTGGCCGGTGCTCGATACGCCGGAGGTCCTTTACGGCGCGAGCATCGCGGGCGCGCTGTTCGTGGTGGCGATCGGTTATACGCTCCGGAAGCGCCGCGACGTACCGCACGCGCACTGACATTGGCCGTCCGGCCGACTGCCGGATTCACGGCCCGCTGGCTACGATCGAGACGCCTGCCTTTACCGGCAGGCGTTTTTCGTTTCCGGAGCCTGCCATGTTCGAAGCCTTTTCCGTTTCCCTGTTCCGTCGCGTGGCCGCCGATCTGCGGCGCGCGAACCGGCCGTCGCCGCGCTGGCGGCCGGCCGGCTTCACGCTGATCGAACTGATGATCGTGCTGGCGATCGTCGGTGTGATCGCGGCCTATGCGATTCCCGCGTACCAGGATTACCTTGCGCGCTCGCGCGTCGGCGAGGGGCTCGCGCTGGCGTCGTCCGCGCGGCTCGCCGTCGCCGACAACGCCGCAAGTGGCGCGAGCCTCGACGGCGGCTACAGCCCGCCGGCCGGCACCCGCAACGTCGAATCGGTTGTGATCGACGGCGAGACCGGCCAGATCACGGTCGCGTTCACCACGCGCGTGGCCGCGGCCGGCAGCAATACGCTGGTGCTCGTGCCGTCCGCGCCCGACAAGGCCGATGCGCCCACCGCACGCGTGCCGCTCAAAAAGGGCGCGATGCAGGCCGGCACGATCGCGTGGGAGTGCTTCGCCGCCGGCAAGGGGGCGTCATCGCTGCCCGCGCCGGGGGCAGGGCCGCTGCCGGGCGACGCGGCGACGCTGCCCGCGAAATATGCGCCGGCGGAGTGTCGCGCGTAGCGCCGGTGGCGGAGCAGAGCGGCGCGGACAGCATGCTGGCCGCCTCGTCAGCCGGCCGGGGCCTTCGCGCCGCGACGGGGCGCCGCGCGAAGGCCCCGCACAGAGGGGGGAAAGTTTTGTATAGTGCGCCGGTTGCTGACATCCGGTTCGCTCATGCCTTCTACTTTTTCCCGTTCGTTGCCGCTCGTTGCGCTGGCTGTCGCCCTGATCGTGCCGTATGCGATCACGAATCACACATATCCGATCCCGACCTTCTATTCCGAGTTTTCCGCGCTGGTGCTGTACCTGCTGGTGGGGGTGTCCGTCGTGCTGCTCGCGCGTACGGGCCGCGCGGCCGAGCCGTTTGCGGCGCCGGCCGCGTTCGTCGCGCCGCTTGGGTTCGCCGCGGTGCTCATCGCGCAGGTCGCGCTGATCCCGCTCAAGGTACCGTCGATGAACTGGCTGGCGGTCGGCTATCTCGCCGCCGCGCTGGTCGCGATGCAGGCCGGCTACGTGCTCGCGCGCGACGGGCTGGCCGAGGCCGTGTCGCGGATGATGGCCGGCGCGCTGCTCGTCGGCGGCGTGTTCGCGGTCGGGACGCAGATCGTGCAGTTGTTCCACCTCGAGTCGGCGCTGTCGCCGTTCGTCGTGGTGTACAACGTCGCGGTCGATCGCCGTCCGTACGGCAACATGGCGCAGGCGAACCATCTGGCCAGCTACATCGCGTTCGCGCTCGCAGGCGCGCTGTATCTCGTGCAGACGCGCCGGCTCGCGGTATGGGCGTGGCTCGCGCTGTCGATCGTGCTGTCCGTCGGTCTGGCGCTGACGGTGTCGCGCGGGCCGTGGCTGCAGGTCGCGGTGATGGTCGTCGCGGGCTTCTGGATGGCGTGGCTCGAATCGCGCCGTGCACCAGGCAATGCGCGCGCATGGGCGATCCCGGTCGTGCTCGCGGTGGCGTTCATCGCGGTGAACGTTGCGGTGCGCTGGGCGAACGTCCATTACCACCTGGGTCTCGCGGAATCCGCGGCCGACCGGATGCGTGACGCGGGGCAGATCGCACCGCGCCTCGCGCTGTGGAAGTACGGGCTCGCGATGTTCCGCGAACATCCGCTGCTCGGTGTCGGCTGGGGTGAATTCCCGTCGCACCAGTTCGCGCTCGTGCGCTCGCTTGGCGGTGTCGAGATCGCGAACAACTCGCACGATATCTTCATCGACCTGCTCGCGAAGTCGGGCCTCGTCGGCCTGGGTGTGCTCGTCGTCGCGCTCGTGACGTGGTTCGTGCGCGCGGTGCGCGCGCCGCAGTCGAGCATGCGCGTGTTCGGCTTCGCGCTGATCGGCATCCTGCTGATGCACGCGCTGGTCGAGTATCCGCAGCAGTACATGTTCTTCCTGTTGCCGGCCATGTTCGTGATCGGGCTGCTGGAGGTGAAGTCGCTGCGCGTCCTGCCGGGGCGTGCGGCATTCGGGCTGTTCGCGGTGCTGTCGGTCGGCGGCGTGCTGGCGGCGGTGCCGGTGTTGCGCGACTACCAGCGCGCGGAAGTGCTGTACTACGGCAGCGATCCGGCTGCGCAGTACCGCGATGCGCCGTCGCTGCTGTTCGGCGCGTGGGGTGAATACGGGGCGGCCACGCTGCTCCCGATTTCGGCGGACGACCTGCCGGCCAAGCTCGCCGCGCATGAGCGCGCGATCGCTCTGCTGCCCGGCGAGACGGTGCTGCGCCGCTATGCGGCCCTGCAGGCGTTGGCCGGCCGCGAGGCCGACGCGCTCGACACCGTCGCGCGCCTGCACGTGTTTGCGAAGGAGTTGAAGGACTGGCCGCAGCAACTGGCCGCGCTGTACAAGCTGTGCGACCAGCAGCCGGCGCTGAAGCCGTTCAAGGCGGCGGTCGTCGCGAAATACGGTGAAGTGCCGGCCGATGCGGCCGACGACGAGGACGACGATTCGGATTGATGCACGTAGCGCCTGCCGGAACGGGGAATTCCGGCATGTGCCGCGCCGTGTGGGATCAGCGGTGCGCGTCGGGTGTTGGCGCCCGGCGCGAACCCGGCGAATCCGGCCGCGCATCGATTACCTCGCGGATTGCGTGGATTCCAGCTGAAGGCCCGGCGATTCGCGTCAACCATTGTCAAATCGCCGCCGCTCGCCGGGCCGCGCGTGCACAATGCGTGAAAGCGCTCGCGTGCCGACCCGTGTGAGGCGAGGGCAGCGCGAACACAGGCAACACCCCGGCCACCCGGGAAGTCCGCCACGCAGGATCGCGGCCGAGCATCGATCGGCCGTGCGGCCGTAACGGGGCGCCGGTCCGATGGCCGCGGCGCAGTGTGATGCATGCGAGGCGGCCGGGCGACGTGTTCCGGTGCGCGGCGCGTGTGTCCGGAAGAGTGCTCAAGAACGATATTCGACCATGGCTATTCGCTCGACCTACCTGATCCTGCCCGCCGTCGCGATGCTGTTTTCCGGCTGCGCGATGCTGTCGTCGTCGCAGGAAAGCAAGCTGACGTGCCACATTCCGCGCGCCGTCTATCCGGATACCGCGAAGCCGCTCACGCGCCCGGCGACCGTGCTCGTGCGCGCGCTGATGACGACGTCCGGCGAAGCGCAGAACGTCACCGTGACGACGAGCAGCCGCAATGCGGCGGCCGACCGTGCGGCCGTCGACGCGATGACGCACGCGACCTGCACGCAGACGGGGGCGACCGCGAACCCGTTCCTGCTGACCCAACCGTTCGTGTTCGAGCCGCAGCGCGGTAACTGACGAACCGGGGCAGGCTGCATACGGTTCGGCGCGCACGCCATCCTGCCGGGCAATGGCAGGCCGCTGGCGGTTCTTCTGACCGGATCGACCGCCGCAGGGCCGCTCAGCCCGCCGGTTCCTCCGCCACCCAGTCCCCCGACTTCCCGCCGCGCTTCTCGCGCACGCTCACATCGGTGATCACCATCCCGCGATCGACGGCCTTGCACATGTCGTAGACGGTCAGCAGCCCGACCTGCACGGCGGTCAGCGCTTCCATCTCGACGCCGGTGCGCCCGAACGTCTCGACCTGCACGATGCAGTGGACGCCCGGCAGCGCGTCGTCGAGTTCGAACTCGACGGCCACGCGCGTCAGCGCGAGCGGATGGCACAGCGGGATCAGGTCGGCCGTGCGCTTGGCGCCCTGGATGGCCGCGATGCGCGCGACGCCGAGCACGTCGCCTTTCTTGGCCTTGCCGTCGCGGATCAGGGCGAACGTGGCCGGCAGCATCCGGATCGTGCCGCGCGCGATCGCGATGCGTTGGGTTTCCTGCTTGCCGCCGACGTCGACCATGTGGGCATGGCCGGCGGCGTCGAAATGGGTGAGTCCTGACATGTCTTCCTCTAGTGGAACGGCGTGCGCGAGCACGTCCCGCGATCGCGCATCGTGATTGGCCGGGGCATCGAATCGCATCTCCGCGCCCCGATCCGATCCAACGGTTCGACGGGCGCCTATCATAGCAGTGGCATTCGCAGCGCCGGGGGCGCAGATGGCGTCCATGCCGAACGGGACAGTCATGCTGCCGCCGGTACAATGACCCGAATATTCAGACCAAACGCCGCGATGCGCGCCGGGCGCGCGGGACGGCGTCGTTTTCATCCTGCCATGCGTGTCAAACAGTTGCTTGCCGTGTCGCTGTCGGTGGCGCTTGCGTTGCCGCCGAGCGGCCATGCGCAGAGCGCGTCCGCGCCGCCGCTCGAATCGGCGGCCGGCGGCGCCAGGTCGATTTCCACCGTGCCGTCCGGCATCGCGGCCGGCGTGTTCGGCACGTACGGCGGCGCGGAGAGCCGGTTTTCGGATACGGGCGGCGCGTCGGCGCCGGCCGCGAGCCTGCGTGCGCCGCTTCGCTCGCTGGAGCTGCCCGACCTGGGCGACGGTTCCGGCGGTTCGTTGACGCCGCAGGCCGAGCGCCGGCTCGGCGAGCGCGTGATGCGCGAAGTGCGGCGCGATCCCGACTATCTCGACGACTGGCTCGTGCGCGACTACCTGAACGCGATGGCGGCGCGGCTCGCGGCTGCGGCGGCCGCGCGCTTCATCGGCGGCTACACGCCGGACTTCGACCTGTTCCCGGTGCGCGATCCGCAGATCAATGCGTTCTCGATGCCGGGCGGGTTCATCGGGATCAACAGCGGGCTCGTCGTCACGACGCAGACGGAGTCGGAACTCGCGTCGGTGGTCGGCCACGAGATGGGGCACGTGCTGCAGCGGCACATCGCGCGGATGATCGGTGCGAACGAGAAGACCGGCTATACGGCGCTCGCGGCGATGCTGCTCGGCGTGCTGGCCGGCGTTCTCGCGAGAAGCGGCGACCTCGGCAGCGCGATCGCGGTGGGCGGGCAGGCGTACGCGGTGGACAACCAGCTGCGCTTCTCGCGTTCGGCCGAGCGCGAGGCCGATCGCGTCGGCTTCCAGCTGCTCGCGGGCGCGGGCTATGACCCGTACGGGATGCCGGGCTTCTTCGAGCGGCTCGACCGCGCGTCGATGGGCGATGCGGGCGTGCCGGCCTACGCGCGCACGCACCCGCTGACGGGCGAGCGGATCGCCGACATGGAGGATCGCGCGCGCCGCGCGCCGTACCGGCAGCCGCGCCAGTCGCCCGAATACGGGTTCGTGCGTGCGCGGTTGCGCGTGCTGCAGAACCGCGCGCCGACCGACATCGCGGCCGAGGCGCGGCGGATGCAGTTCGAGATCGACGATCGCACCGCGCCGAACGTCGCGGCGAACTGGTATGGCATCGCGCTCGCGAATGCGCTGCTCGGCGAGTACGACGCAGCCGGCAAGGCGCTCGCGTCGGCACGCAGCGAGTTCGACGCGCGTGAGCGGCGCGAGGGTGATCCGGCGACGAGCTCGCCGAGCCTCGACGTCCTGGCCGCCGACATCGCGCGCCGCGCGGGTCGGGCCGACGACGCAGTGCGGCTTGCGGCGCTCGCGCAGCGGCGCTGGCCGGCCTCGCACGCCGCGATCGTCGCGCATCTTCAGGCGCTGATCGCGGCGCGCCGTTTCGCGGAAGCGCAGGCGCAGGCACGCGCGCAGGCGAAGGCCGACCCCGAGCAGCCGGACTGGTGGGACTATCTTGCGAAGGCGAGCGACGGCAAGGGCGATCTGCTGGCGCGGCGCCGCGCGCTCGCGGAGAAGCTCGCGCTCGACGGCGCATGGCCGTCGGCGATTCGCCAGCTGAAGGAGGCGCGCGATGCGAAGGACGTGTCGTTCTACGAGCAGTCGATGATCGGCGCGCGGCTGCTGGAATTCGAAGCACGCTACAAGGAAGAGCGCGAAGACGAGAAGAACGGCCGCGGGTAGCGGCCGGCGCACGGGAAGCGCGGGCGAAGCCGCTGCGGGTCAGTTGCCGCTGTCAGCTGTATTGCGGGCCTGTTGCGCCGGGCTTGCGACGTAGCCGAACCGCGTGGGCACGTCCGCACCGGCGATGCTGCCGAGCGGCAGCGTGCGGCCGTCGCGCCAGCGCAGCACGGGTGGCGCGGCATCGAGATCGGCGTGATCGGCGAATAGCCCGAGGTCGTGATCGTGCAGCGCCGCGATGCGCGGCGGCGTGCCGGCTGCGCGAAACAGCACGCCGCCTGCGTCGTCGAGCCAGGCTTCGTCCGGTTCGAACGGCGTGCCGGTCTGGTCGGTGAGCGTGAGCTGCCCGTCGCGCTCGGCGAGCCGGACGACCCAGGGCGTATAGGCAAGCTCGACGTACACGCGCTGCGGGCCGTTCTGGAAGAACCACTGGCCCTGCTCATCACATTCGTAGTTGCGGCCGATGAACGCGTTCAGCGCCGCATGCCGGATCGGCGAACCGAGCTCGCCGGCCGCCTGCGCCGCGTCGTCGCGCAGCCGCCATTCGCCGCGCCGGTCGAGCAGCAGCCAGCCGGTACAGTGCGGGACGTTCGGCCATTTGGCGAGGGCCTGCCTGACGATGTCATCCATGGTCGACGAATTTGGAGCAATAGCCGAACACCCGCGCCGACAGCCAGTCGAGGCGGCCGGGGAACGGCCCGGTCATGAATCCCGCGTGCCCGCCGGCTGCAGGCTGGTCGAGCTCGACGGCCGACGACACGTCGGCCGGGCCCGGTAGCGCCGATTCAGGCAGGAACGGGTCGTTGCGGGCGTTGAGGATCAGCGTCGGCACGTCGATCGCGGGGAGCAGCGGCCGTGTCGTCGCCTTGGTCCAGTAGTCGTCCGCATCGGCGAAACCGTGCAGCGGCGCGGTCACGACCTCGTCGAAGTCGCGCATCGTCACGGCCTGCAGCATGGCTTCGCGGTCGAACAGCCCCGGGTACTGGTCGAGCTTCGCGAGCGCCTTGCGCTTGAGCGTCTTCAGGAAGCTGCGCGTGTAGACCATCGCAAAGCCTTGCGACAGCGCGCGCCCGCCGGCATGCACGTCGATCGGCGTCGAGATCGCGGCGGCCGCCCGCAGGATCGACGTGTCGCTGCGATGCTCGCCGAGCCAGCGCAGCAGCACGTTGCCGCCGAGCGATACGCCGGCCGCGACGAGCGGCCCGCGATGCTGCGCGGCGAGCCGGCGCAGGATCCAGTCGACCTCGGCGCTGTCGGCGAGATGGTAGAAGCGCGGCTGGCGGTTGATCTCGCCGCTGCAACTGCGGAAGTGCGGCACGACGGCGTGCCAGCCCTTTGCGCGCGCGGCGGCCATCATCGCGAGCGCGTAGTGCGAGCCGGAGCTGCCCTCGAGGCCGTGGAACAGCACGAACAGCGGCGCATCGGGTGCCGGCGCGGCGCTGTCGAGATGCGCGACCCAATCGAGATCGATGAAGTCGTGGTCGGGGGTTTCCCATCGCTCTCGTCGGTAAGCGACGACGGGGCGCCGTGCGAACAGCGCGGGCACGATGGTTTGTGCATGGCTATTGGGCAGCCAGCGTGGTGCGCGATAGCGCAGTATGTCGTCGTCGGGGGCCGGGGCCCCGGTCAGCGGCGAGGTGGGCGGAGAAGCCGTACTCATGATCGCCCCGCGTATGCGTTGCTTCGTCTTTTCGTCAGTGCAGCGGACCCTGCCCATGACGGATCTTCGCGGCGAATTGTCCGGCCGCCTGTTCGGGAATCGGGCTCGCGTGAATATGCGCGATGCGCCACTCGCCACGTTCGTGAATCATCACGTACGTCGCGAAAACCATGTCGGGTTCGGCCGTCAGGTCGGCCTGCTGATGCGCTTCGGCGATCGTATAGACGACCGTGCCGAGGCTGTCGTACACGCGGATGTCGAGCGGCTCGATCGTCACGGGGCGCGTGGCGAGCCGGTTGGCGAGCCCGCTGCGAATCTGGTCGAGGCCGTGCAGATGCTCGCCGTCCGCCCATACGCAGCTGGCGAAATCCTCGTCGATCCACAATCCCAGCAGCGCGTCGAGATTGGCATCGGCGACGGCCTGGTAGTAGGCGTTCAGCGTATCGGCGGCGGCTTCGAAGAGGCGGGCAAAACGTGGCATCGGGGTTATCTCTCGCGCGCGTCGCGCGCCGTATTCAGCACGGCGGCCCGGATGGAGCCGCCGTACACCGGTGAATCGGATTGCCCGGCGCGCCGTGCGACGCTGCCGGCCAGGGTCAGCGCTGCCCGACGAGCATGCCGCGCAAATCGCCGAATACCTGCTCGGGACCGAGTTCGCGCAGGCACTTCAGGTGGCCGAGCGGGCACTCGCGTTCGAAGCAGGGACTGCATTCGAGATGAAGCCATTGTACCTTCGCCAGGTCCGACAGCGGAGGGGTGTGGCGCGGATCGGTCGATCCGTACAGCGCGACGAGCGGCCGGCGTAGCGCGGCGGCAACGTGCATCAGCCCTGAATCGTTGGTGACCACCGCGTTCGCGCGCGCGATCAGCGCGCACGCCTCCGACAGCGACGTCTGCCCGCACAGGTTGCGCACGTTCGGCGCGTGGTCCGCGATCGCCTGTGCGGCGGCGGCGTCCTTCTGCGAGCCGAGCGCGACGATCTGCGTGTACGGGAACGACTGGTGGACGATGGTGGCGAGCGATGCGAAGTGCTCGGGCGGCCAGCGCTTGGCCGGACCGTATTCCGCGCCCGGGCAGAACACGACGAGCGGCTTGCGCGTATCGAGATTGAAACGTGCGGACACGCGCGCCGTCTCGTTGAGATCGGCGTCGAGGCGCGGCGCGGGCAGCGTCTTCATCGACTCGGGCAGCTTCGCGCCCGGCGCGTATGCGAGCGCCGCGTAATGGGCCGTCATCGGCGGCCGCTCGCCCGACTTGTCGGGGTTCGCGTGCCGCACGTTCAGCAGCCCGTAGCGGTGCTCGCCCGTGTAGCCGACCCGCAGCGGGATGTTCGCGAGCCACGGGATCACCGCGGATTTCAGCGAATTCGGCAGCACGTACGCCGCGTCGTAGCCGACGTCGCGCAGGTCGCTCGCGAGTTGCCAGCGGCGCAGCAGCTGCAGCTTGCCGTGCGCGAGATCGGTCGCGTAGACATCGTGGATCTCGGGCATCCGCTCGAGCACGGGCGCGACCCACGAGGGCGCGACGGCATCGATCGCGATGCGGGGATGGTTTTTCTTCAGCAGCGCAAAAAGCGGCTGCGCCATCAATGCGTCACCGATCCAGTTCGGTGCGATAACCAGCGCTCGACGCATCAGGTCGACTTCCGATGTCGTAATGAAGCACGGCGCTCAGGCGCCGCGTTCGGGTTGCCAGAATGGAGAACGGCGGCGCGCCGGCAATCCGGCTGCGCCGCCTGGGCAGTCGGCGGGCCTGCATCAGCCTGCAGGCCCGGGCGCCGGGGCTCAGTGGCCCTTGACGACCTCGCCGTCACGCAGCTTGTAGCGCGTGCCGCAGTACGGGCAGCGTGCTTCGCCGTGCGAGACGTCGATGAAGACGCGCGGGTGGGCGCTCCAGCGCGCCATGGCCGGGTTCGGGCAGTACGCGGGAAGATCCTTGGCCGTCAGCTCGACCAGCGGCATTTCCTTGATTTCACTCATGAGACTTTCTCTTATCACTCTTTTGTGGGGCGGTCGGTGGCGCGGCGCGCTCAGACCTTCGTCAGCCAGTGCGCGTACTTCGCGTTCTTGCCCGACACGATATCGAAAAACGCCGACTGGAGCTTTTCCGTGACGGGGCCGCGCGCGCCGCTGCCGATCGTGCGGTTGTCGAGCTCGCGGATCGGCGTGACTTCGGCGGCCGTGCCGGTGAAGAATGCTTCGTCGGCCGTGTAGACCTCGTCGCGCGTGATGCGCTTCTCGATCACCTCGATGCCGGCGTCCTTCGCGAGCGTGATGACGGTATCGCGCGTGATGCCGTCGAGGCACGACGACAGGTCGGGCGTGTACAGCTTGCCGTTGTTCACCAGGAAGAAGTTCTCGCCGGAGCCTTCCGACACGTAGCCGTCGACGTCGAGCAGCAGCGCTTCGTCGTAGCCGTCGGCGGTGGCTTCCTGGTTCGCCAGGATCGAGTTCACGTACCAGCCCGACGCCTTCGCGCGCACCATCGACACGTTCACGTGGTGGCGCGTGAACGACGACGTCTTCACGCGGATGCCCTTCGCGAGGCCTTCCTCGCCGAGGTACGCGCCCCACGGCCATGCTGCGATCGCGACGTGGATCGTGTTGCCCTTCGCGGCCACGCCGAGCTTTTCCGAACCGACCCAGATGATCGGGCGCAGGTAGCACGACTCGAGCTTGTTCTCGCGCACGACTTCGAGCTGCGCGGCTTCGAGCGTTTCCCGGTCGAACGGCACGTCCATCTGGAAGATCTTCGCCGAATTCAGCAGACGTTTCGTGTGCTCGTACAGGCGGAAGATCGCGGTGCTGCCGTCGGCCGACTTGTACGCGCGCACGCCCTCGAAGACGCCCATGCCGTAATGCAGCGTGTGGGTCAGGACGTGGATCTTGGCGTCGCGCCAGTCGATCAGCTTGCCGTCCATCCAGATCTTGCCGTCGCGGTCGGCCATTGACATAGATTTCTCCTGGGATGCGGTTGTATGCAGCGTTGAGCCGGAAAGACGCTTATTTTAGCGTCATTTGAAGGCGATCCGGTCGGTCGGCGCGGGGCCGGCGCTATAATCGCCCGGTACCGATTCCAATAACGACGGGTCGTACCGGCAGGAGGCGCCGGCGGCCCGACGAACCGCCCGCCGCGGCCCGCTTCCCATGCTCGCTCGATTGTCCGCCACCGACCGCTTCGCGCTGATCCAGGGCGCGCGCGACTATTCCCCGACGCTGATGGCGATTTTCTCGTGGGGGCTCGTCACCGGCATCGCGATGAGCAAGTCGGTCATGACACTCTGGCAGGCGAGCGCGATGTCGCTGCTGGTCTACGCGGGCTCGTCGCAGCTCGCGGTGCTGCCGCTCCTCGCGGCGAAGCTGCCGATCTGGACCATCCTGCTCACGGCCGCGATGGTCAACACGCGCTTCGTGATCTTCAGCGCCGGGCTGGCTCCCCATTTTTCCTACCTGCCGCTGTGGCGGCGCCTCGCGATCGGCTATTTCAACGGCGACGTGATCTACCTGCTGTTCCAGAAACAGGGCTTCGCCTATGGCCACGTGCCCGGCAAGGAAGCGTATTTCTGGGGGATGGCGCTTGCGAGCTGGCTGTCGTGGCAGGTGTCGTCGCTCGCCGGCATCCTGCTCGCGAGCGTCTTTCCCGCAAGCTGGGGGCTGGAACTGGCCGGCACGCTCGCGCTGATTCCCATCATGGTGTCGGCGGTCGCGAACCGCTCGACGCTCGCGGCCGTCGCGGTCGCCGGCATCGTGTCGCTCATCGCGTTCGACCTGCCGTACCGGCTCGCGCTGCCGCTCGCGGTGCTCGCCGCGCTCGCGGCCGGCTGCACGGCCGATTTCTTCGTCGAGCGGGCCGACTGGCGGCGCATCCGCACCGAAACCGTGCACGAAAAGGAAATTGAATGAGCGCGACGGAAATCTGGATCGTCATCATCGGAATGACGATCGTCACGGCCGTCACGCGCGCGCTGTTCCTGATCGGCGGCGAACGCACCGTGCTGCCCGAGCGTGCGCAGCGCGCGTTGCGCTACGCGCCGGCGGCGGCACTGGTCGCCGTCGTGCTGCCCGACGTGCTCGAAACGCCGGGCGGGCTGTCGTTCGCGCTGTCCAACCATCCGTTCTACGCGGCGCTCGCCGGCCTCGGCTGGTTCCTGTGGCGGCGCAGCATGCTCGGCACGATCGTCGTCGGGATGCTCGTCTTCACCGTGCTGCGCCTGGTCTTCTGATGGTCCGCCGTTCAGGCCCGCCGCGTACCGGCCGCTTGCGCGGGTGCATTGCTGCGTTGCGGCAATGTGTCCATTCCGGCGCGCGATCCCAAATAGGCGGAATTCGCCGCCCGCGGGTCAGTCTGCCGGGTGGATCGGCTAGAATGCCCGTTCAAGATTTTTTACCCGTGCGCGTCATGCGAACCGCCAGCCACGGCCGCATCCGGCGCCCTTTCGCGGCAGCCCGCGCACGTCCAGCGTGAACCCCCTTTCCCCATCCACCACTTCAATTTGTTCAACATGAGCCAAGTCAAGCGTCTTACCGACCTGATCGCCGCCGGCCAGCTCGCCGGCAAGCGGGTATTCATCCGTGCCGACCTGAACGTCCCGCAGGACGACCAGGGCAACATCACCGAAGACACGCGCGTGCGCGCGTCCGTGCCGGCCATCCAGGCCGCGCTCGACGCCGGCGCGGCCGTGATGGTCACGTCGCACCTCGGCCGTCCGACCGAAGGCGAATTCAAGCCGGAAGATTCGCTCGCGCCGGTCGCGAAGCGGCTCGCCGAGCTGCTCGGCCGTGACGTGCCGCTGGTGTCGAACTGGGTCGAGAACGGCGTGAACGTTGCGCCGGGCCAGGTCGTGCTGCTCGAGAACTGCCGCGTGAACAAGGGCGAGAAGAAGAATTCGGACGAGCTCGCGCAGAAGATGGCGAAGCTCTGCGACGTGTACGTGAACGACGCGTTCGGCACCGCGCACCGCGCGGAAGCGACCACGCACGGGATCGCGAAGTACGCGCCGGTCGCGTGCGCGGGCCCGCTGCTGGCCGCCGAACTCGACGCGCTCGGCAAGGCGCTCGGCAACCCGGCGCGCCCGCTGGTGGCGATCGTCGCCGGCTCGAAGGTGTCGACCAAGCTCACGATCCTCAAGTCGCTGGCCGGCAAGGTCGACCAGCTGATCGTCGGCGGCGGCATCGCGAACACGTTCATGCTCGCGGCCGGCCTGTCGATCGGCAAGTCGCTCGCGGAAGCCGACCTCGTCAACGAGGCGAAGGCGATCATCGACGAAGCGCGCGAGCGTGGCGCGTCGGTGCCGATCCCGACCGACGTCGTGACGGCCAAGGAGTTCTCGCCGACGGCCGTGGCCACGGTGAAGCAGGTCGCCGACATCGAAGCGGACGACATGATCCTCGACATCGGTCCCGATACCGCCAAGGCGCTCGCGAGCCAGCTCGAGAAGGCCGGCACGATCGTGTGGAACGGCCCGGTCGGCGTGTTCGAGTTCGACCAGTTCGGCAACGGCACCAAGACGCTCGCGGAAGCGATCGCCAAATCGTCCGCGTTCTCGATCGCGGGCGGCGGCGACACGCTCGCGGCCATCGCGAAGTACGGCATCCATGACCAGGTCAGCTACATCTCGACGGGCGGCGGCGCCTTCCTCGAGTTCCTCGAGGGGAAGAAGCTGCCGGCGGTGGAAGTGCTGGAAACGCGGGCGGCCTGAGCGTGGCGGCGCGCGCAGGGGTGACGAAGGCCGCGCGCTCCGCGAAAGCGGAGCCCGCGGCCGGCGCGGGCAAGCGCAAACGCGCGCCCGCGCGGGCGAACACCGCCCCGCGCGCACCGGCGGCCGCCGGCGACGCGGCCGAGCAGCACCACGAGATTCAGAACAAAGCGATGCCGGGCGCAAGCACCGGCACGCCCCCCGGAGCGGCGGCCGCTGGGCCTGCCGCTTCCGGCTCTCGCAGCGTTTCACCCAGCGCATCCACCTTGATCCAGATGAGGAGTTTCATGCAGCGCGCCACCAAGATAGTCGCCACGATCGGCCCGGCTTCCAGTTCGCCGGAGATTCTGCTGCAGATGATGCAGGCGGGCCTCGATGTCGTGCGGCTCAATTTTTCGCACGGCACGGCCGACGATCACCGCCAGCGCGCCGAGATGGTGCGCGAGGCCGCCCGCAAGGTCGGGCGCGAGATCGCGATCATGGCCGACCTCCAGGGCCCGAAGATCCGCGTCGGCAAGTTCGAGAACGGCAAGACGACGCTCGAGCCGGGCCAGGCCTTCATCCTCGACGCGGGCTGCGAGCTGGGCAACGACGAGCGCGTCGGCCTCGACTACAAGGAACTGCCGCGTGACCTGCGCACGGGCGACCTGCTGCTGCTGAACGACGGCCTGATCGTGCTGACCGTCGAGCGCGTGCTCGGCGACGAGATCCACACGATCGTCAAGGTGGGGGGCGAGCTGTCGAACAACAAGGGCATCAACCGCCAGGGCGGCGGCCTGTCGGCCCCCGCACTGACCGCGAAGGACATGGAAGACATCCGCACCGCGATGTCGCTCGGCGCGGACCTGGTGGCGGTGTCGTTCCCGAAGAACGCGACCGACATGGAAATGGCGCGCCAGCTCGCGAACATCGCGGGCGCGCCGTACGGCATCAAGCCGAAAATGATCGCGAAGATCGAGCGCGCGGAAGCGATTCCGGCGCTGCAAAGCATTCTCGACGCGTCCGACGGCATCATGGTCGCGCGCGGCGACCTTGCGGTGGAAGTGGGCAACGCGGCCGTGCCGGCGCTGCAGAAGCGGATGATCCGGATGGCGCGCGAGTCGAACAAGCTCGTGATCACCGCGACGCAGATGATGGAATCGATGATCCACGCGCCGGTGCCGACGCGTGCGGAAGTATCGGACGTCGCGAACGCGGTGCTCGACGGCACCGACGCGGTGATGCTGTCGGCCGAGACGGCCGCCGGCAAGTATCCGGTCGTCACGATCGAGACGATGGCGGCCGTGTGCGTCGAGGCGGAGAAGTCGGAAGAAGTCGAGCTGGACAAGGATTTCCTCGACCGCACGTTCACGCGGATCGACCAGTCGATCGCGATGGGCGCGCTGTTCACCGCATACCACCTGGGCGCGAAGGCGATCATCGCGCTGACCGAATCGGGCGCGACCGCGCTGTGGATGTCGCGTCACTACACGCACGTGCCGATCTTCGCGCTGACGCCGCGCGTCGGCAGCGAGCGCACGATGGCGCTGTACCGCAACGTGACGCCGCTGCACGTCGACTTCAACAGCGACCGCGACTCGGCGCTGCAGGCGGCGCTCGAGATCGTCGTCAAGCAGGGCTACGTGCAGCACGGCGACATGGTCGTGCTGACCGTCGGCGAGCCGATGGGGCAGGCGGGCGGCACCAACACGCTGAAGATCGTGCGGGTCGGCGAGCACTATTGAGCGCCGGCTGAACATCGGGCCGGCCTGCGGGCCGGCGCCGGATCGGCTGGAAAATCGATCAGGCACCGTTTTTTACGCGAAAGCCGCGTGGGGTCGAAGCCCCACGCGGCTTTTTTTCTCATTTTTGCCCGCATTGTGCCGTGCGAACGTAACAAATTGCGAGTCGTCGCCACCGGGCGGTCGGAATCGGAGGCGCTTCGCGATAAAATGCGGCTATTCGACGCTCAGCCGCGCCGCGCCACCCCGGGTTCGACCGGGAGCGAGCGCCGCGCCGGCGTCAGGGCGCACCGGTTTTCATTCCATGGAGTTCCACAATGCCTCTCGTATCAATGCGTCAATTGCTGGACCACGCGGCGGAGCACGGTTACGGCCTGCCGGCCTTCAACGTGAACAACCTGGAGCAGGTCCAGGCGATCATGGCGGCGGCGGACCAGGTCGGCGCGCCCGTGATCATGCAGGCATCGGCCGGCGCGCGTAAGTACGCGGGCGAGCCGTTCCTGCGCCACCTGATCGAAGCAGCAGTCGAGTCGTACCCGCACATCCCGGTCGTGATGCACCAGGATCACGGCCAGTCGCCGGCAGTCTGCATGGCCGCGATCCGCAGCGGCTTCACCAGCGTGATGATGGACGGTTCGCTGGAAGCCGACGGCAAGACGGTCGCATCGTACGAGTACAACGTCGACGTGTCGCGCAAGGTCGTCGAGATGGCGCACTCCATCGGCGTGACGGTCGAGGCCGAACTCGGCGTGCTCGGCTCGCTCGAGACGATGAAGGGCGACAAGGAAGACGGCCACGGCGCGGAAGGCACGATGACCCGCGAGCAGCTGCTGACCGATCCGGAGCAGGCCGCCGACTTCGTGAAGCTCACGCAGTGCGATGCACTCGCGATCGCGATCGGCACGTCGCACGGCGCGTACAAGTTCTCGAAGAAGCCGACGGGCGACATCCTGTCGATCCAGCGCATCAAGGAAATCCACGCGCGCATCCCGAACACCCACCTCGTGATGCACGGTTCGTCGTCGGTGCCGCAGGAACTGCTGGCCGAGATCCGCGAATTCGGCGGCGACATGAAGGAAACCTACGGCGTGCCGGTCGAGGAAATCCAGGAAGGCATCAAGCACGGCGTGCGCAAGATCAACATCGACACCGACCTGCGTCTGGCGATCACCGGTGCGATCCGCCGCTACCTGTTCGAGAACCCGGGCAAGTTCGATCCGCGCGACTACCTGAAGCCCGCGCGCGAAGCGGCGAAGCAGGTCTGCGTCGACCGCTACCTCGCGTTCGGTTGCGAAGGCCAGGCCGGCAAGATCAAGCCGGTGGCGCTCGACAAGATCGCCGAGCAGTACAAGTCCGGCGCGCTCGCACAGGTCGTGCGCTGAGACTGTAGTACGATTGCCGCGCCCGATGTGGGCAACGGCAAGGTTGTCCGGTCGGATCTGATCCGGCCCCACAGCCGCTCCGTCCGGCCGAACGAGGGCCGGCCGGCAACTGCCCGGGCGCTGTCGCCCGGCCGGTTCGCCGACGTATTGCAAGACCGCCGTTCCCGCCTGCCGCGGGGAACGGCGTTTCCCTTTTTGTTTGGCTCCTTATCTGCGAAAAGACGATGTCTACCCTCTACGAATCCACGCTCCGCTCGCTGCCGCTCCTCGGTCGCGGCAAGGTCCGCGATAACTACGCGGTCGGCAACGACAAGCTCCTGATCGTCACGACCGATCGCCTGTCGGCATTCGACGTGGTGATGGGCGAGCCGATTCCGAACAAGGGCCGCGTGCTGAACCAGATGGCGAACTTCTGGTTCGACAAGCTCGCGCACATCGTGCCGAACCACCTGACGGGCGACGCGCCGGAAGCGGTTGTCGCCGCCGACGAGGTCGAGCAGGTGAAGGGCCGCGGCGTGGTCGTCAAGCGCCTCGAGCCGATCATGATCGAAGCAGTCGTGCGCGGCTACCTGGCCGGCAGCGGCTGGAAGGAATACCAGGCGTCGGGCGCCGTGTGCGGCGTGCAGCTGCCGGAAGGCCTGCAGAACGCGCAGAAGCTGCCCGAGCCGATCTTCACGCCGGCCGCGAAGGCCGAGATGGGCGAGCACGACGAGAACATCACGTTCGAGGAAACCGAGCGCCGCATCGGCACCGAGCTGGCCGCGACGATCCGCGACATCTCGATCAAGCTGTACAAGGAAGCGGCCGACTACGCGGCCACGCGCGGCATCATCATCGCCGACACGAAGTTCGAATTCGGCCTCGACAACCACGGCAAGCTGTACCTGATGGACGAAGTGCTGACCGCCGATTCGTCGCGCTTCTGGCCGGCCGACCAGTACGAAGTCGGCACGAACCCGCCGTCGTTCGACAAGCAGTTCGTGCGCGACTGGCTCGAGGCGCAGCCGTGGGGCAAGACCGCGCCGGCGCCGGCGCTGCCGGCCGACGTCGTCGAGAAGACGGCCGCGAAGTACCAGGAAGCGCTCGAGCGCATCACGGGCCAGTCGCTGGCCTGATCGGGGAACGGAACACATGAGCGAAGTTCAGACTGCCCACACGCACAGCGCGCCGCTCGTCGGCGTGCTGATGGGTTCGAGTTCCGACTGGGACGTGATGAAGCACGCGGTCGCCATCCTGCAGGAATTCGGCGTGCCGTACGAAGCGAAGGTCGTGTCCGCGCACCGGATGCCCGACGAGATGTTCGATTATGCGGAGAAGGCGCGCGAGCGCGGGCTGCGCGCGATCATCGCGGGCGCCGGCGGCGCCGCGCACCTGCCCGGCATGCTGGCCGCGAAAACCACGGTGCCGGTGCTCGGCGTGCCGGTCGCGAGCAAGTACCTGAAGGGTGTCGATTCGCTGCACTCGATCGTGCAGATGCCGAAGGGCGTGCCCGTCGCGACGTTCGCGATCGGCGAGGCTGGTGCCGCGAATGCCGCGCTGTTCGCGGTGTCGATCCTGTCCGGCAACGCGGTCGACTATGCGAATCGCCTCGCCGCGTTCCGCGTGCGCCAGAACGAAGCCGCGCACGCGATGGTGCTGCCGCCGCTGGAATGACGGCGCATCGGCGGCCGCACTGCCATTCCGGCGGCTGCCTGACCTCCCCACTGCGGCGGGCAGCGCCCGCCGCGACCGACCACTGACATGACCGCAACTCCTGATTCCGTTTCCCCGATCCTGCCCGGCGCGTGGCTTGGCATGGTCGGCGGTGGCCAGCTCGGCCGCATGTTCTGCTTTGCCGCCCAGTCGATGGGCTATCGCGTCGCCGTGCTCGATCCCGATCCGACGAGCCCCGCCGGCGCGGTCGCCGACCGCCACCTGCGCGCGGCCTACGACGACGAAGCCGCGCTCGCCGAACTGGCCGACCTGTGCGACGCGGTATCGACGGAATTCGAGAACGTGCCGGCTGCGAGCCTCGATTTCCTCGCGCGCACGACGTTCGTCGCGCCCGCCGGCCGCTGCGTCGCGGTCGCGCAGGACCGGATCGCGGAGAAGCGCTTCATCGAAGCGTCGGGCGTGCCGGTCGCGCCGCACGTCGTGATCGAATCGGCGGCGGCGCTTGCCGCGCTCGACGACGCCGCCCTCGACGCGGTGCTGCCGGGCATCCTGAAGACGGCGCGCCTCGGCTACGACGGCAAGGGCCAGGTGCGTGTGAGCACCGCGCAGGAAGCGCGCGACGCGCATGCGGCGCTGAACGGCGTGCCGTGCGTGCTCGAAAAGCGCCTGCCGCTGAAATACGAAGTGTCGGCGCTGATCGCGCGCGGCGCCGACGGCCGCTCGGCCGCGTTCCCGCTCGCGCAGAACGTGCACCACAACGGCATCCTCGCGCTGACCGTCGTGCCCGCGCCGGCCGCCGATGCGGCGCGCGTCGAAGAGGCGCAGCAGGCCGCCGTGCGGATTGCCGATACGCTCGGCTACGTCGGCGTGCTGTGCGTCGAATTCTTCGTGCTGGAAGACGGTTCGTTCGTCGCGAACGAGATGGCGCCGCGCCCGCACAACTCCGGCCACTACACGGTCGATGCGTGCGCAACGAGCCAGTTCGAGCAGCAGGTGCGCGCGATGACGCGCATGCCGCTCGGCAACACGCGCCAGCATTCGCCGGCCGCGATGCTGAACATCCTCGGCGACGTGTGGTTCCCGAACGGTGCGACCGGCGCAGGTGCCGCAGGCGAGTCCGTCACGCCGCCGTGGGACACGGTCGCGGCGATGCCGACCGCGCACCTGCACCTGTACGGCAAGGAAGAGGCGCGCATCGGCCGCAAGATGGGCCACGTGAACTTCACGGCCGAAACGCGCGACGAAGCCGTTGCCGCGGCCACCGCGTGCGCGCAGCTGCTGCGCGTGCCGCTCGACTGAGGCGCCAGCCGATGTCCATCGATCTTCCGAACTCCGTGACTGTTGCGCAGATCGACGCGGCCGCCGCGTTGCTCGACGCGGGCCAGCTCGTCGCCTTTCCGACCGAAACCGTCTACGGGCTCGGCGGCGATGCGGCGAATCCCGAGGCCGTCGCGCGCATCTACGCGGCGAAGGGGCGGCCCGCGAATCATCCGGTGATCGTGCACCTGCCGCCCGGCGGCGATCCCGGCTACTGGGTCGACGATCTGCCGGCCGACGCGCAGGCGTTGATCGATGCGTTCTGGCCGGGCCCGCTGACGCTGATCCTGAAGCGCCACGCGCGCATTCCGGACGCCGTGAGCGGCGGCCAGGATTCGGTCGGGCTGCGCTGCCCGTCGCATCCGGTTGCGCAGGCGCTGCTGGCCGCGTTCAGCGCGCGGCGCGGCGGGCATGGCGGCGTGGCTGCGCCGTCCGCGAACCGGTTCGGCCATGTGAGCCCGACCACCGCGCAGCACGTGCGCGACGAATTCGGCGACACCGTGCACGTGCTCGACGGCGGCGCATCCGAAGTCGGTATCGAATCGACGATCGTCGACCTGTCGCGCGGTTTCCCGGCGCTGCTGCGCCCGGGGCACGTGACGCCGCAGCAGATCGCCGACGTGCTCGGCCGCGCGCCGAAGCTGCCGGACGGCAGCGACGCGACCGCGCCGCGCGCGTCCGGCACGCTGAAGGCGCACTACGCGCCGCGCACACCGCTCGCGCTGCTGCCGTTCGACGCGCTCGAGCCGTTGCTCGCGGCCGCGCAAACCGATGGCGAACGCGTCGCGCTGGTCGCCCGCGCGTCGCGCGCGGGGCAGTGGGCGCAGGCCGACGGCGTGCATTTCGTCGCGGCACCGGAAGATCCGTCCGCGTATGCGCGCGAGCTGTACGGGATGCTGCGTGCGCTCGACCGCGCACAGGTCGCGCGCATCCTCGTCGAAAAGTTGCCGGAGACCGTCGAATGGATCGCGGTCAACGACCGGCTCGGCCGCGCAGCCGCGGCGTTCGAAGCGGCCGAATGACGAAGGCGCACGGCTGACGCGACCGTCGCCGCGCCGGTTTCCCGCACATGAAAAAACGCCCGACCGGCGCGAACCGGTCGGGCGTTTTCGTTTGGGCGCGTGGCCGGCGGCTTACTTGCCGACGCCCGAGGCCGCGATCTTCGACTGCGCGAACTGCGCGAACAGCGCATGCAGGCGCGTGGTCGGGTGGACCGTGTCGGCGAACATGTAGGTCTGGTCCGCGTTCGCGACCGTGTAGTTCTGCGGCGAGCAGAACAGCGACGAGCCGAATGCGGTTGCGTTCGCGACGCCGTACTGCGTGGCGGCCTGCACCATCGCCTTCAGGTTACAGGCGGTGTCGGTGTTCGACACGGCGAAGCCGTTCGCCTGGTAGTTCGCGAGGATACCGTCCTGCCACGTGAACGTGTCGAGCAGCACGTACTTGGTCGTGTCGACCTTGAGCGCCTGCAGCGTCGCGGCGAGTGTGCCGTTGAACAGCATCGACAGTTGCGTGAGGGTCTTCTGCGAACCGCCCTGGAGCGCGAGCGGCGTGCCGCCGATATCCGGCACGTTCGACACGAACACGTGCGTCGCGCCGGCGGCGACGATCTGCTGCACGATGCCCGCGAGCTGTTGCGCGGCGGCGCCGATGTTCTGCTGCAGTTGCGTCGGCGTGATCGCGCCGGCCTGCAGCGCCGCGACCTGGTAGAAGATGTCGTTCGCGCCGCCGTTCAGCAGCACGATCTGGCCCGCGTTGAAGCTGCCGTGCTGCGACACGTATTGCTTGACCTGGTCGGCGATCGGCGTCGTGGTCGCTTGCGCGTAATCGGCGTTCGGCACGCTGGCGTCCGCATGGCCGATGCCCGGCTGCTGGGTCACGCGCGAGCCGCCCTGTGCGTAGCCGAGGCCGCCGGTGGCCTGCAGCGGAATGCCGAAACCGCCCTGGTTCGCGGGCTGCAGCGTGTCGCCGTAGTACTGCGCGACGTTCTGCGTCCACACCTGGCCCGGGTTGGTCGTGAAGCGGCCGCCGCCGAAGCCGAGCTTGATCTGCGAGTAGGTGCCGGCGTCGGACAGGCTGTCGCCGAACGATACGACCTGCATTTTCACGCCCGACGGCGGCGTGTTCGATGCGCTGTTGCTGTTGTTGTCGTCACCGCCGCCGCATGCGGCGAGCAGCGCCAGTGCGGCGCCGGCGATCGCGACCTGCGCGGTGCGCAGCATGCGCTGACGGGTGCGGGCGGGTGCGTGTTGTTGTGTCTGCATCGTTCGATCTCCTCGTAGATATGGCCTGATGTGTCTCTCATCTGCCGCGTGCCTGCTCGGTTCCGGGCTGCGCGGCGGCCGTTGGCTGAAACGGTTTATTGGTCTCGCGCAACCGCAAGCGGCACGGTGCGCGGATCGGGGTTCGCGGCCTCGGCAATCTGCGCATGATAAGCGCTCGCCCATTCGGGCGGGCCGAAAATCGCGCGCAGCTTGTTGCGCCAGCCGTCGACGCGCAACGCGTCGCCGGCCATCGAAACCCACTCGTGGAACGTCGCGACGAGCGGGTTGTTCGAGCCGAGCCGCTCGACGATCCCGTACCGCGGCGGATCGTCGGGCGTTTCCTCGACATAGCTGCCGAACAGGCGATCCCAGATCACCAGGACGCCTGCGTAATTGCGGTCGATGTAGCGCGGGTTGCGCGCATGATGCGCACGGTGGATCGACGGCGTGTTCAGCACGTATTCGAGCCAGCCGAGCTTGCCGATCGCCTGCGTGTGCACGAAGAACTGGAACGCGAGGTTGATCAGCACGATGCCGACGACCTGTTGCGGCGGAAAGCCGGCGAACGCGAGCGGCAGCCAGAACACCCACATCCCCGCGACCGGGTACATCAGGCTCTGGCGGAACGCGGTCGAGAAATTCATCCGCTCGGACGAGTGGTGCACGACGTGCGCGGCCCACAGCCAGCGCACGCGATGGCTCGCACGATGAAATACGTAGTAGAGGAAATCCTGCGCGACGAACAGCACCGCGAACGACAGCCAGCCGTCGTGCCACGTGAACAGGCGATAGTGCCGGTAGCAGTACGCATAGACGGGGATCACGAACAGCCACGCGATCTTGTCGGCGCCCTGGTGCATCAGCGCGAGCGCCGCGTTGCACAGCGTGTCGCGCCACGCATAGACGGGGTCCTGCGCACGGGTGCGGGCGAGGTGCCAGGCCTCCCACGCGATGCAGAGCAGGAAGACGGGCGCCAGCGCGAGCAGAAGCAATTCGACGTCGAATCGCATGGGCGTGTCTCCTTCTTTCCCCTGCAAGCCTTGAGGCCGGGCGTGTCGCCCGTTGTAGATATCGGTCAGGCCAACAGCCTACGCAATCGCCACGCGCTAGGCGAGGGGGCAGCGTAGAGGGTTCCCTCTGAGGACAGGGTTTTTACGGAAGCCGCGCGGCACGGGGTCAGGCGGTGCGGCCCTGTTTTTCGGGCGTGAGTGGCGCGCGGTGTGTCGCGCGCCGGCGGCGGCTGGCGTTTCAAACCGGGGAGGGCGGGATTCGGTGTGCGAAGGCGCCGGCGGGTCGCCCCGGCGGCGCGTCAGGGCGACCCGCTGCATGGTGCTGCGCCGATGCCGACGCGGGCCGACGTGCGCCGGCAGCAGGTCATGGGCGCGCCGTGTGTCGTGGCGCGCCGCAACGTCAGTGCGCGCCGGCGTAGATCCACTCGAGCAGCGAGTCATGCGCGGCCCGTGCGGCTTCGGCGTGATCGTTGTTGATGAAGCTCACGACGATGTAGCTCTGGCCGTCCGCACCGGCGACGTAGCCGGCGATCGCGCGCACGTCGCGCAGCGTGCCGGTCTTGATGTGCGCGTTGCCGAGCACGCCGGCGTTGGTGAGGCGGTTCTTCATCGTGCCGTCGATGCCGGCGATCGGCAGCGAATCGACGAAAGCCTGCGCGACGGGGCTCGCGTTCGCGGCCTGCAGCAGCGCGGCAAGCGACAGCGCGCTCACATGCTCTTCGCGCGACAGGCCCGAGCCGTTCTCGAGCACGAGGTCGGGCATCGCGATGCCGTTCTTCTGCAGGAACGCCTGGATCACGCGGCTCGACTGCTCGGGCGTCGCGGGCGGCTTGCCGCTGGCCGCGCCGATCGTCAGGAACAGGTTGCGCGCCATCACGTTGTTGCTGAACTTGTTGATGTCGTAGACGATGCTGCCGAGCACCGGGCTGTGATGCACGGCGAGGGGCCGCGCGGTGGTCGGCACCTTGCCCTCGCTCACCGGCCCCGCGATCGTGCCACCGTCCTGCTGCCACAGCGCGAGGAAGCCGCGCGCGAAGAACGTCGTGTGATCGAGGATCGCGAGGTTGGTCGTGTGCGCGCCGCAGCGCAGCGGGTAGTCGCCCGCGAACGACGCGGTCATGATCCCGCCGCCGGCCGTCAGCGTCGGGCGCGCGGCCGCGGCGGCCGCGCTGCACGAGCCCGAGCCCTCGACCAGCTGGTTGTCGATCGACAGGTCCGCGAGCGGCGGCAGCACGTCGACGGCCACCTTGCCGTCGTCGCCCGGCGTGACGGTGAACGAAACGGCCTTGAATGCGTACAGCAGCGGGTCGGGGCCGACGTTGTACGGCGCGCTCGCGTCGTCGTCGAACGAAGGGAGATCGCGGGTCGAGGCCGCGAAGTAGCTCTTGTCGAGCACGAGGCCGCCGGCCACGCGCTTGACACCGGCCTTGCGGAGCTTGTCGACGAGATCGATCAGCTCCTCGGGCACGAGCTTCGGATCGCCGGTGCCCTTGATGTACAGGTTGCCCTGCAGCGTGCCGTCCGGGTCGATCGTGCCGTCCGTGTAGGCGGTCGTGCGCCAGCGGTAGTCGGGGCCGAGGATCGACAGGCCGGAGAAGGTCGTCACGAGCTTCATCGTCGACGCAGGCATCATCGGCCGGCTCGCATTCCACGCGATCAGCGGTTCCGGATCGCCGACGCGCTCGACGACGACGCTCATCGCCGACGCCGGCACCTTCGCGCGCTGCAACGCGACGAGCACGGACGCCGGCAGGCCGGCCGCGCGTGCGGCGGGCGATACGACCGTGGTCTTGCGTGCTTCCTTGCGGGATTTCTTGCCGGCCTGCGCGGCAGGCGCGAAGGCGAGGGCAGTACAGGTGGCGACGATGGCGGCTGCTCGCAGGCAGATGCGGGCGCGGGGGGCGAACCGGGTGGAGAGATCGGAAATCGGCATGAGCGAATACGGGAGAAGCACGACGTTCGGGCAGGGCGCGCGCGGCGCCAAAGCGCACATTGTAGAGACAAGTCCGGACAGCCCCCTTGCAATCCGCCTTTCTGTTGCATTGCACGGTGCCGCGCGCCCGGTTCGCGGCGCTACAATGGTCGGCGTGTTTGACTCGCCCCATGGATGCCTGTCCCGATGCGGATTCTGCTTGTCGAAGATGATCGAATGATTGCCGAAGGCGTGCGCAAGGCGCTGCGCTCGGACGGCTTTGCGGTCGACTGGGTGCAGGACGGCGACGCCGCGCTGACGGCGCTCGGCGGCGAGACGTACGACCTGCTGCTGCTCGACCTCGGCCTGCCGAAGCGCGACGGCATCGACGTGCTGCGCACGCTGCGCGCACGCGGGCTGGCGCTGCCGGTGCTGATCGTCACCGCGCGCGACGCGGTGGCCGATCGCGTGAAGGGGCTCGACGCGGGCGCCGACGACTACCTCGTCAAGCCGTTCGACCTCGATGAACTGGGCGCGCGGATGCGCGCGCTGATCCGCCGCCAGGCCGGGCGCAGCGAATCGCTGATCCGCCACGGCGCGCTGACGCTCGATCCCGCTTCGCACCAGGTGACGCTCGACGGCGTGCCCGTCGCGCTGTCCGCGCGCGAGTTCGCGCTGCTCGAGGCGCTGCTCGCGCGGCCCGGCGCGGTGCTGTCGAAGAGCCAGCTCGAGGAGAAGATGTACGGCTGGGGCGAGGAGATCGGCAGCAACACCGTCGAGGTTTACATCCACGCGCTGCGCAAGAAGCTCGGCTCGGACCTGATCCGCAACGTGCGCGGGCTCGGCTACATGGTCGTCAAGGAAAGCTGACGCGTGAGGTCGATTCGTCATCAATTGCTGATCTGGCTGCTCGCGATCGTCGTTGCGGGCGTGGGCATCGCGGGCTGGCTCATCTACCGGCAGGCGCTCGCCGAGGCGAACGAACTGTTCGACTACCAGTTGCAGGAAATCGCCGCGGCGTTGCCGTCCGAGCCGTTCTCGCAGGTGTTCGGTTCGCGCACCAACGGCGAAGAAGGCATCGTGATCCAGATCTGGAACCGCAACGGGGTGCTGATGTACTTCTCGCATCCGCGTGCACCGATCGCGCCGCGCGCGGAGCTCGGCTTCTCGACCGAACGCACCGATCGCGGCGAATGGCGCGTGTACGGCGCGATCGTCGGCGACAACGTCGTGCAGCTCGCGCAGCCGCTGTCGGTGCGCAACCGGCTCGCGGCGAACGTCGCGCTGCGCACGCTGTGGCCGCTGATCGTGCTGTTGCCGTTCCTCGGCGCGGCCGTGTGGGGGATCGTCGGGCGCGGGCTCGCGCCGCTCGGCCGCGTGACGCGCGCGGTCGAGGCGCGCCGGCCGGAAGCGCTCGATCCGCTGCCCGATGGGCGCCTGCCGCTCGAGGTGCAGCCGCTCGTCCGGGCACTGAACGGGCTGCTCGCGCGGCTGGCGGCCGCTCTCGACACGCAGAAGGCCTTCGTGGCCGACGCCGCGCACGAACTGCGCACGCCGCTCGCGGCCGTGCAGATCCAGGCGCAGCTCGTCGCCCGCGCGAAGGACGACGCGTCGCGCCGCGAGGCGGTCGCGGATCTCCAGGATGGCGTGTCGCGTGCGACGCGCCTCACGGAGCAACTGCTTGCGCTCGCCCGCGCGGAACCGGATGGCGCGACGATGCGCGAGCCGGTCGACCTGCAGGCGCTGCTCGCAGAATGCGTGGGCGCGGTTGCGCCGCTCGCGCAACGGCGCGACATCGATCTCGGCTTCGAGGAGACGCGCGCGGCGAGCGTCGTCGCGGACGTCGGCGCGCTGCGCGTGATGTTCGGCAACCTGCTCGACAACGCGGTGAAGTACACGCCTGACGGCGGCCGCATCGACGTGTCGCTGACCCGCGACGCGGCCGGCCGCGCGTGCGTGCAGATCGGCGACAGCGGGCCCGGCATTCCGGCCGAGGAGCGCGAACGCGTGTTCGACCGCTTCTACCGCGACAGCTCCGCGCGGGCGCGCACCGACGTGGCGGGCAGCGGGCTCGGGCTCGCGATCGTCAAGCGCGTGGCCGCGCAGCAGGGCGCGACGGTGTCACTCGGCGATGCGGCCGCGGGCGGCCTGCTCGTCAGCGTCGTGTTCCGCGACGCCGAGATGCCGGCCGAGGCGCCGCAGCCGTCCGAATCCGCGTGAAGAACGCTCCGCGGCGGGCGGCGACGGCCGCTTAAGCCCCGCTTAAGGCTGATTAAGCCTCCTTTAAGCCAGGGTCGTTACGCTGCGTCCTAACAAAGAGGAGGTCCTACGATGAACACCCGATTCCTTGCGCGCGGCGCCGTCGCGGTCGCCGTGGCGGCCGCCCTGTCCGCAGGTTATGTTGCCGGCACCCGCCGCGCCGATCCGCAGATCATCACGCCCGCGCAGGCCGCACTGATGCCGGCCGAAGCGGCCGCGAAGACCGGCATTCCCGATTTCTCCGGGCTGGTCGAGACCTACGGCCCGGCGGTCGTGAACATCAGTGCGAAGCACGTCGTGAAGCAGGTGTCGCGGCGCGTGCCGCAGCCGCAGCTGCCGATCGACCCGAGCGATCCGTTCTACCAGTTCTTCAAGCACTTCTACGGCCAGGTGCCGGGCATGGGCGGCGACGCGCAGCCGGACGACCAGCCGAGCGCGAGCCTCGGTTCCGGGTTCGTCATCAGCTCCGACGGGTACATCCTTACCAATGCGCACGTGATCGACGGCGCGAACGTCGTCACGGTCAAGCTGACCGACAAGCGCGAATACAAGGCGAAGGTCGTCGGCTCCGACAAGCAGTCCGACGTCGCGGTGCTGAAGATCGACGCAAGCGGCCTGCCGACCGTGAAGATCGGCGACCCGGCGCAGAGCAAGGTCGGCCAGTGGGTCGTCGCGATCGGCTCGCCGTACGGTTTCGACAACACGGTCACGTCGGGCATCATCAGCGCGAAGTCGCGCGCGCTGCCGGACGAGAACTACACGCCGTTCATCCAGACCGACGTGCCGGTGAACCCCGGCAACTCGGGCGGCCCGCTGTTCAACCTGCAGGGCGAGGTGATCGGCATCAACTCGATGATCTACTCGCAGACGGGCGGCTTCCAGGGCCTGTCGTTCGCGATCCCGATCAACGAGGCGATCAAGGTGAAGGACGAGCTCGTGAAGACGGGCCACGTGAGCCGCGGCCGCCTCGGCGTTGCCGTGCAGGGGCTGAACCAGACGCTCGCGAGCTCGTTCGGACTGCAGAAGCCGGACGGCGCGCTCGTCAGCTCGGTCGACGCGAACGGCCCGGCCGCGAAGGCCGGCCTGCAGCCGGGTGACGTGATCCTGTCGGTCAACGGCTCGCCGGTCGCCGATTCGACGTCGCTGCCCGCGCAGATCGCGAACCTGAAGCCGGGTTCGAAGGCCGACCTGCAGATCTGGCGCGACAAGTCGAAGAAGTCGATCAGCGTGACGCTCGGCGCGATGGCCGACGCGAAGCTCGCGTCGAACGACGGCGGGCCGGTCGAGCAGGGGCGCCTGGGCGTCGCGGTGCGTCCGCTGTCGCCGCAGGAGCGCAGTGCCAGCAACCTGTCGCACGGCCTGATCGTGCAGCAGGCCGGTGGCCCGGCGGCCAACGCGGGCATCCAGCCCGGCGACGTGATCCTCGCGGTCAACGGCCGTCCGGTCACGAGCCCCGAGCAGTTGCGCGATGCGGTCAAGGGCGCGGGCAACAGTCTTGCTCTACTGATCCAGCGCGATAATGCGCAGATCTTCGTGCCGGTCGACCTGAGCTGACCGGCCACGGCCGACGGCCGGCCAGGCCGGCCGCGGCGGGCGCCGCCGCCGTTCGGAACGTGTGACGCGGCGCCCTGTATGTGTTCCGACCCCAAGGAGAGAGCCATGCAATATCTACGCAACGTGTCCCGATTTGCCGTCGCCGCGGCGCTGGCCGCCGGCCTCGCAGCCGGCGCGACCGGCGCGTACGCGCAGTCGGACGGCTTGCCCGCCGCGCGCCAGCAGGGCGACGTCACCTTCGTGTCCGGCGGCGTCGGGCTGGACGAATCGACGGCGTTCCAGCGCAACGAGCCGAATTGGCCGCTGGCGCTGCGGTTCACCGGCAAGGGCGGCGAGTTCCTGGCCGACGTCCATGTGCGGATCGTCGACGGCAAGGGTACCGAAGTGCTGAAGACCGACGCGCGCGGGCCGTACATGCTCGTGAAGGTGCCGCCGGGCCGCTATACGGTGCAGGCGTCGTACCAGGGCAACGAGGAATCCCACGCCGTCACGGTCGGCACGAAGGGCGGCGCGAAAACCGCCTTCCAGTGGAGCGCGCAGTAGCCCGCCGCGCGCGGCCCCGGCCGGGGTTGCGCATTCGGCGGCGGTTTCGCCCATAATGAAAGCCACGGCACCCGTGCCGTGGCTTTTTCGTTTCCTGAGCCCGGCTTGGCCTGGCCGCCCCAAGGAGAAACGATGTCCGACGCAGCCGACCCTCGCCTCGAAATCGTGCCGAACCGCCATCGCGTGCGTGTGATCCATCGCGGCATCACGTATGCCGATTCGCACGGCGCGCTGACCGTGCGCGAAACGGGTCTGCCGGACACCCACTACCTGCCGCGCCGCGACGTCAACATGCGCCGGCTCGTGAAATCAGGCGTCACGTCGACCTCCCCGTTCAGGGGCGAGGCCGTGCACTTCGACTTGCAGACCGAAGACGGCGTGATCGAGAACGCCGCATGGAGTTACGAGGAACCGAACGAGGCCGCGTCGGCGCTCGCGCACTACGTTGCCTTCGACGCTGCACGGATCGACAGTCTCGTCGAGACGTCCTGATGCGGCGCGTGTTCATCGGGGAGGCGTCATGGAACTGAACGACACATTGCGCATACCGCTCGCCCCGCCCGTCGTGCGGGAGGCATTCGAGGATCTCGCGTTGCTGCGCGCGAGCTTCGAGCATTGCGAATCCTTCGAGAAGCTTGCGCCTGGCGCGTTTGCGCTGACGATCACGGTGCCGCTCGGCCCGCTGCGTGCCCGCTACGACGTGCGTGCGCATGCGGCCGCCGAGCAGGGTGACGCGGAAGGGCGGCCGCGCCGCGTGCTCAACTTCAAGGCGCGGGCCGACGGGCTCGGCGCGCTGCGCGGCCAGGTCGAACTCGTGCTGATGCCGGATGACGACGCGAACGCCACGCGCATCGAGTACGTGGTCTGGGCGACGGCGAGCGGCCCGCTCACCGAGCTGCCGGGGCGGCAGATCGAAAACACGCTGCGCGAATGGACCGACGATTTCTTCCGTGAATTCTGCGCGGTCGTGCAGGCGAAGCACGGGCTTGCACCGAATCGCGCGCGCTCGGCCGCGCCGCGGCGCCAGCACGTGTTCCTGCGGCCGGCGTCGCTGGTGGCCGCGACGAAGCGTGCGCTGCCGCCGCACCTCGGCAGCGCGCTGACCGGGCGTGCCGCCGGCGCGCTCCCGCATCGCGACGCCGGCACGGTGCCCGTGTGGGCGTGGGCCGCGATGATCGTCTTCGTCGCGCTGCTGCTTTACGCGGCGCGCTGGTTCAACGTCGGCTGAGCGGCCGGCCGGTTCCGCCGCGCGGCCTGCTCGCCGCGCGTGTTACCGCGCGACATCGGCGCCGGCTCCGGCGCCGCGAAATTCCCTTCGATATGCCGACGGCGACGTGCCGAGCGTGCCCGCGAAATGCTGGCGCAGCGACACGCTCGACCCGTAGCCGGCCGCCTGCGCGATTGCGTCGATCGATTGCCCGGTGGTTTCCAGCAGATGCTGCGCGCGCGCGAGCCGCTCGGCCTGCAGCCACGCGGTGACGGTCGTGCCGGTCGCCTGCCGGAAGTGGCGCGTGAACGTGCGCCGGCTCATCAGCACGCGTTCGGCGAGCGAATCGACGCTGTGTGCGGCGTCGAGGTGGGCGCGCACCCAGTCGAGCAGGCCTGCGAGCCGCGCATCGCGCGGGTGCGCGGCGACCGGCTGCGGCACGTATTGCGCCTGCCCGCCCTGCCGGTGCGGCGGGATCACGAGGCGGCGCGCGATCCGGTTCGCGGCGTCCGAGCCGAAGCGCAGCCGGACGACGTGCAGGCAGCAGTCGAGCCCGGCGGCCGTGCCGGCCGATGTCATCAGGTTGCCGTCGTCCACGTACAGCACGTCCGGATCGAGCTTCACGCGCGGAAAGCGTTGTGCGAAATCGTCGGCCCACGCCCAGTGCGTGGTGGCCGGGCGGCCGTCGAGCAGGCCGGCCGCGGCGAGCACGTAGGCGCCGAGGCACAGCCCGACGAGCTGCGCGCCACGCGCGGCGGCCGCGCGGACGGCGTCGAGCAGCACGTCGGGCGGCGCTTCGTCGGGGTCGCGCCATGCCGGCACGATGACGATGTCCGCATCGTCGAGCCCGTCGAGCCCGTACGGCGCGGTGATCGTGAAGCCGCCCGTCGTCGACAGCGGGCCACGTTCGGCCGAGCAGACGCGGAACTCGAACGCCGGCGAGGCGGCCGCGTCGCGCTCCTTGCCGAACACGACCGACGGCACCGACAGATGGAACGGGCTGATGCCGTCATACGCGATCACGGCAACGACGGTCGGAGCAGGCTGGGCGGTCCGGATGGACGGGGCGGCGGCGGTCATGGCGGGCTCCGGAATGGCAATGGCCCGATTTTATCGAAGAATGGCTATCGGGCCACTGTCCGCGCGAACGATGCGCGCCGACAATGCATCGCATCGCATCGCATCGCGCCGCTGGCCGTCCCGTTCCGGGGCGGGGCCGCGCCCCCGGACCAGGAGCCCGCCATGTCGAACGCCGTCCCGCATTCCGCTTCCCAAGCCGTTTCCCGTCGCGCCCTGATCGTGATCGACGTCCAGAACGAATACGTGACGGGCAACCTGCCGATCGAATATCCGCCGCTCGACGTGTCGCTCGCGAACATCGGCCGCGCGATCGATGCCGCGCACGCGGCCGGCGTGCCGGTGATCGTCGTCCAGCACGTCGCACCGGCCGGCGCGCCGATCTTCGCGCCCGGCTCCGACGGCGTCGCGCTGCACGCGGTCGTTGCCGGCCGGCCGTATGCGCACCTGATCGAGAAGAAGCAGGCAAGCTCGTTTGCCGGTACCGACCTCGCCGCGTGGCTCGACGCGCACGGGATCGACACGCTCACGGTGGCCGGCTACATGACGCACAACTGCAATGCGTCGACGGTCTATCACGCGGCGCACGCGGGGCTGAATGTCGAGTACCTGGACGACGCGACGGGCACGCTGCCGTACGAGAACGAAGCGGGCGCGGCGAGCGCCGAGGAGATTCACCGCGCGTACTCGGTGGTGTTCCAGTCGAACTTCGCGGCCGTGATGTCGACCGACGCGTGGATCGCGGGACTGGCCGGTGCGCCGATGCCGAAGCGCGATTCGGTCGCCGCGTCGAACCGGCGGGCTCGCGCGCAGCGCGCGAAGGCGGCCTGAAACAGGAGGGAGATGGGAGCGGGCGCGGGCAGCGCGTTGGCGAGGTCGGTGCGCCGCCCGATGAAACACACAACGCCGCAGACGACCGCTCGTTGCGCGGTCAGTCACCGTCCTTCAGCATCGCCGGGCTGTAGCGCAGCATGTCGAAACAGCCGTCGACGAGCTTTTCCGCATGCTGCTCGGCGTCGATCTCGTCGGGCAGCATCAGCATGTCGCGCACGAAACCGCTGACGAGCGTGTGCAGCATCAGCGTCGCGCGCCAGGTATCGAGCCGCTCGGGCAGCAGCTTGAGCCGCACGGCCCCCGCGAGATCGGCGTCGATCGCGTGCAGCGCCTCGCTCATCCCCGCACGGTTGCGCTGGAGCAGCGGCTCCAGATCCGCGACGTACTCGCACTTCATGAACAGGATGCTGAACACGCGGCGCAACTGCGCATCGCGCTGCACGCCGAGCAGGCACCAGATCAGGATCTGCCGGATCTTCTCGAGCGGATTGCCGCCCGGCGCGTCGAGCGGCATCCGCTTCAGCTCGTCGATCGGCAGAAACACGCGGTCGAACATCGCGTCGAACAGCTCGCTCTTGTTCGCGAAATGCCAGTAGATCGCACCGCGCGTCACGCCGGCATGCTGCGCGATGTCCGCGAGCGACGTGTGCGACACGCCTTTCTCGAAGAACACGTGTTCGGCGGCGTCGAGAATGCGATTGCGCGTCTCGAGCGCCTCCTCCTTGGTACGTCTGACCATGTGCAGGCCTGATTGGAATGATCGTAGGTGAATATAGGGTCTGCAACCCTCGGCGCAGTCATATAGACTGGCTATGCTTGCGGTTGGTAACAATCTGTAAGACTGGACAGCAGGCGAGGCACAAACGGGCTTTTTACATACATTCATGAATGTATATACAATACCACCCTACGATCGAATGACCCAAGTGGCAATCAGTTAATATCCCACTCTGCTGATTCCCGCCAAAGTAACAGTCCGCAGTGCGGGGCAACCTGTCGGCACGGAGGTTTCGTGCCGCTTGCTGTATCTAGCAGTCCAGTATTTCAGGTGTTCGATCTGCGCCGTGAGGCGCATCCGTGTTGCGCTCCCTCCGGTCGGGTGCGGCACTTATTCCATTGGTTATACACAGAGGTCGCTCCATGCGCGTCGAACGGGTTCCATACCGCTTAATCACTGTCGCGACGGCCGCCGTTTTCCTGGCCGCGTGCGGGAAAAAAGAATCGGCACCGCCGCCGCAAACGCCGGAAGTCGGCGTCGTCACCGTCCAACCGCAAGCCGTACCGGTCTTCAGCGAACTGCCGGGCCGCACCAGCGCATTCCTCGTCGCGCAGGTGCGCGCGCGGGTCGACGGCATCGTGCTGCGCCGCGAATTCACCGAAGGCACCGACGTGAAGGCCGGCCAGCGTCTGTACAAGATCGATCCGGCGCCGTACATCGCCGCATTGAACAGTGCGAAGGCAACGCTCGCGAAGGCGCAGGCGAACCTCGTCACGCAGAACGCACTGGTCGCGCGCTACAAGGTGCTGGTGGCCGCGAACGCGGTCAGCAAGCAGGACTACGACAACGCAGTGGCCACGCAGGGCCAGGCAGCGGCGGACGTCGCGGCCGGCAAGGCGGCGGTCGATACCGCGCAGATCAACCTCGGCTACACCGACGTCGTGTCGCCGATCACCGGCCGCGTCGGCATCTCGCAAGTGACGCCGGGCGCGTACGTGCAGGCGAGCCAGGCGACGCTGATGTCGACGGTGCAGCAGCTCGATCCGGTGTACGTCGACCTCACGCAGTCGAGCCTCGAAGGCCTGAAGCTGCGTCAGGACGTGCAGAGCGGCCGCCTGAAGACGAGCGGCCCGGGCGCCGCGAAGGTGTCGCTGATCCTGGAAGACGGCAAGACCTATTCGGAAGCCGGCAAGCTGCAGTTCTCGGACGTGACGGTCGACCAGGCCACCGGTTCGGTGACGATCCGCGCGGTGTTCCCGAACCCGGGCCGCGTGCTGCTGCCGGGCATGTTCGTGCGCGCACGGATCGAGGAAGGCGTGAACGAGAACGCATTCCTGGTGCCGCAGATCGGCGTCACGCATGACCAGAAGGGCCAGGCGATCGCGATGGTGGTGAACGCCAGCAACAAGGTCGAGCCGCGTCCGCTGAAGACCACCGGTATGCAGGGCCCGAACTGGATCGTCGAAGGCGGTCTGCAAGCGGGCGACCACGTGATCGTGCAGGGCGGCGAGAAGGTGCGCCCGGGTGCGACCGTGAAGTCGGTACCGGCACAGCTCGCACCGGCGGCCGGAGCCGCATCGGGCGCCGCCGCCACCGCCGCGCCGGCTGCCGCCGGTTCCGGCGCCGCTGCCGCTTCCGGTGCTGCCGCATCGGGCGCCGCGCCGGCGAGTGCTGCCGCTGCTTCGAGCGCGCAATAACAGGGAGCCTGTTTCATGGCAAAGTTTTTTATCGATCGCCCGATCTTCGCGTGGGTGATCGCCATCATCCTGATGCTGGCCGGGGTTGCGGCGATCTTCACGCTGCCGATCTCGCAGTATCCGACGATCGCGCCGCCCTCGATCCAGATCACCGCGAACTACCCGGGCGCTTCCGCGAAGACGGTGGAAGACACGGTGACGCAGGTGATCGAGCAGCAGATGAGCGGTCTCGACAACTTCCTGTACATGTCGTCGACCAGCGATGACTCGGGCAACGCGACGATCACGCTGACCTTCGCGCCCGGTACCAACGCCGACATCGCGCAGGTCCAGGTGCAGAACAAGCTGTCGCTCGCGACGCCGATTCTGCCGCAGGTCGTGCAGCAGCTCGGCCTGTCGGTGACGAAGTCGAGCAGCAGCTTCCTGCTGGTGCTCGCCTTCAACTCCGAAGACGGCAGCATGAACAAGTACGACCTCGCGAACTTCGTGGCGTCGCACGTGAAGGACCCGATCAGCCGGTTGAACGGCGTCGGTACCGTCACGCTGTTCGGCTCGCAGTACGCGATGCGGGTCTGGCTCGATGCGACCCGGCTGACGAACTACGGCCTCACGCCGGTCGACGTGTCGACCGCGATCTCCGCACAGAACGTGCAGATCGCAGGCGGCCAGATCGGCGGCACGCCGTCCACGCCGGGCACGATGCTGCAGGCGACGATCACCGAATCGACGCTGCTGCAGACGCCCGAGCAGTTCGGCAACATCCTGCTGAAGGTCAACCAGGACGGCTCGCAGGTTCGCCTGAAGGATGTCGCGAAGCTCGAACTCGGCGGCGAAAACTACAACTTCGACACGAAGTACAACGGTCAGCCGACCGCGGCACTCGGTATCCAGCTCGCGACCAACGCGAACGCGCTGGCGACCGCGAAGGCCGTGCGCGCGAAGATCGACGAACTGGCGCCGTTCTTCCCGCACGGTCTCGTCGTGAAGTACCCGTACGACACGACGCCGTTCGTGAAGCTGTCGATCGAGGAAGTGGTCAAGACGCTGCTCGAAGGCATCGTGCTCGTGTTCCTCGTGATGTATCTGTTCCTGCAGAACCTGCGGGCGACGATCATCCCGACGATCGCGGTGCCGGTGGTGCTGCTCGGCACGTTCGCGATCATGTCGATGGTGGGCTTCTCGATCAACACGCTGTCGATGTTCGGCCTCGTGCTCGCCATCGGCCTGCTGGTCGACGATGCGATCGTGGTCGTGGAGAACGTCGAGCGGGTGATGGCGGAAGAGGGCCTGTCACCGAAGGAGGCGACCCGCAAGGCAATGGGCCAGATCACCGGCGCACTCGTCGGCGTGGCGCTCGTGCTGTCGGCGGTGTTCGTGCCGGTGGCATTCTCGGGCGGCTCGGTCGGCGCGATCTATCGTCAGTTCTCGCTGACGATCGTGTCGGCGATGGTGCTGTCGGTGCTCGTCGCGTTGATTCTGACGCCGGCATTGTGCGCGACGATCCTCAAGCCGATCCCGCAAGGGCATCACGAAGAGAAGAAGGGCTTCTTCGGCTGGTTCAACCGCACGTTCAACAACAGCCGCGACAAGTACCACGTCGGCGTGCACCACGTGATCAAGCGTTCGGGCCGCTGGCTCATCATCTACCTGGTCGTGATCGTCGCGGTCGGCCTGCTGTTCGTGCGCCTGCCGAAGTCGTTCCTGCCCGATGAAGACCAGGGCCTGATGTTCGTGATCGTGCAGACGCCGTCGGGCTCGACGCAGGAAACGACCGCGAAGACGCTCGCGAACATTTCCGACTACCTGCTGAAGGACGAGAAGGAAATCGTCGAATCGGCGTTCACGGTCAACGGCTTCAGCTTCGCCGGCCGCGGCCAGAACTCCGGTCTCGTGTTCGTTCGCCTGAAGGACTACTCGCAGCGTCAGCATGCGAACCAGAAGGTGCAGGCGCTGATCGGCCGGATGTTCGGGCGCTACGCGGGCTACAAGGACGCGATCGTGATCCCGTTCAACCCGCCGTCGATTCCTGAACTCGGCACCGCTGCCGGCTTCGACTTCGAGCTGACGGACAACGCGGGCCTCGGCCACGATGCGCTGATGGCCGCGCGTAACCAGCTGCTCGGGATGGCCTCGAAGGATCCGACGCTGCAGGGTGTGCGTCCGAACGGCCTGAACGATACGCCGCAGTACAAGGTCGACATCGATCGCGAGAAGGCGAACGCGCTCGGCGTGACGGCGGATGCGATCGACCAGACGTTCTCGATCGCGTGGGCGTCGAAGTACGTGAACAACTTCCTGGATACCGATGGCCGGATCAAGAAGGTCTACGTGCAGGCAGACGCACCGTTCCGGATGACGCCGGAAGACCTGAACATCTGGTACGTGCGCAACGGGTCGGGCGGGATGGTGCCGTTCAGTTCGTTCGCGACCGGTCACTGGACGTACGGTTCGCCGAAGCTCGAGCGCTACAACGGTGTGTCGGCGATGGAAATCCAGGGCCAGGCCGCACCGGGCAAGTCGACCGGTCAGGCGATGGCGGCGATGGAACAGATCGCGAAGAAGCTGCCGGTCGGTATCGGCTATTCGTGGACCGGCCTGTCGTTCCAGGAAATCCAGTCCGGTTCGCAGGCGCCGATCCTGTATGCGATCTCGATCCTCGTCGTGTTCCTGTGTCTCGCGGCACTGTATGAAAGCTGGTCGATCCCGTTCTCGGTGATCATGGTGGTGCCGCTCGGCGTGATCGGTGCACTGCTCGCGGCAACGATGCGCGGCCTCGAGAACGACGTGTTCTTCCAGGTCGGCCTGCTGACCACCGTGGGCTTGTCCGCGAAGAACGCGATTCTGATCGTGGAGTTCGCGCGCGAACTGCAGATGACGGAGAAGATGGGGCCGATCGAGGCCGCGCTGGAAGCGGCGCGCCTGCGGCTGCGTCCGATCCTGATGACGTCGCTCGCGTTCATTCTCGGCGTGATGCCGCTCGCGATCAGCAACGGCGCGGGTTCGGCCAGCCAGCACGCGATCGGTACGGGCGTGATCGGCGGGATGATCACGGCGACGTTCCTCGCGATCTTCATGATCCCGATGTTCTTCGTGAAGATCCGTGCGATCTTCAGCGGCGAGAAGGAAGACGTCGACGAGGCGCTGCGCCTGGCTCAGGAGCACTCGCACCATGAAGAGAAGCCGGGCAACGGCGACGAAGGCAACAAGGGACAGTGATGATGCAAAAACACGCTTTGACTGCAATCGCGGTCGCGCTCTTTGCCACGGGCTGCACGATGGCGCCGCATTACAAGCGGCCCGATGCGCCCGTCGCGCAGGCGTACCCGGCCGGCGGCGTCTACGCGACGCAGCCGGGTGCGGCCGGCGCGCGCAGCGCGAACGG
>NZ_SCNZ01000057.1:0-47801 GCF_005502655.1 Burkholderia sp. 4NA327C6
TTCAGAAACCCGATGATTTGCTGTTCCGTAAAGCGCTTCTTCATGTTCGTCTTCTTCTCCGAAAACGAACTTTACTAGACTCCGGCTGGCCCTGTTTGCAGGGGGCAGGTCAGTATAACGATGCGATGCTCGTAGAACCAACGTTTGAGATCGTTCGTCAACTGGCCGCGCTCTGGGCGGCCGGTGAGTTGCTCTTTGAGCCAACGGATCACATACCGACGTTGATGTTCCGCGATGGCGCGAAAATTGATGGCGTCCCGAGCAAAGCGCTGGTGGTCAGATAAGGTCTTGAGGTTGCCATCGTAAAGTGAACGTAGCGTGCCGAGGTCTGGCGGCTTCACGTTCAGCTGTCGGCCAAGATGTCGCCAAAGAACAGTGGGGATCTGCTTGTACGAGCCAAGCGGCCGGCCGGTCATACGCAGAAAGCCGATGTGCAATGCGACCGCGAGCCGAAAAAGGTCCGTGCGTCGTGAATCAATGGCGACACGCTCCCGCTTGGAGAACGTGAAGAATGTGGCGAGCTCGAATTCGCTCAGTTCGCGCGGCACCTGCCGGATTCCGAGATAAGCCAATCGCCAGTGATCCATCAGCGGCTCCGCATCGATGATGAGAGCGGCCCAGCGTAGCGAGGTAAAAATTGAAGTGCTACAGGGAAAGTCGGGATGGCAGCTGTAGCCGTCGATCGCCTAAGGATGGTGTCAGAACGACAACGAGTCGGGGCAACAAAACGGGCGCGACGCGGTCATTCGGGGCACGCCCGTGCGGCAGCCGCATCTGGCCCGAAAGACGTATTTTTCTTGCGACCCTAAAAAATTGCTAGTTTAGCTTATGTCAAATTTATGCCTTCGAAAATGGCGCATATGACGGCCCTGGTTTTCCGATTTCTCCGCCACACTAAGGTTCCCCTAAGTCTGCTCAGCTAGACTGCGTGGCACTCAACTCCTGAGGAATCGCCACCATGTCGCCCGCTACCGACAAGCCTATCTCCCGCTGGCTCAACAAGGTTCCTGAGATCACGCTTGCGTTCTGGATTATCAAAATCATGTCCACCACCGTCGGTGAAACTGCCTCCGACTACCTGGCCGTCAACGCGGGCTGGGGCCAAGGTTTTACGCGCGGCTTGATGATGTCCTTGCTTGCAATAGCGCTTGTCCTGCAGATGCGCACGCGACGCTGCACTCCGTGGATCTACTGGCTCACGGTCGTCCTGGTAAGCATCGTCGGAACCCAGATCACCGATCTGCTCACTGACGGCCTCGGCGTCAGTCTGTATGTCAGCACGAGCGTGTTCGCCGTCGCTCTCGCCGCGATCTTCACGATTTGGTATCGGATCGAAGGGACGCTGTCGATCGATGCAATCGACACGCCGCAGCGTGAGTTGTTCTATTGGTCCGCGATCCTGTGCACATTCGCACTGGGTACCGCTGCGGGCGATCTCGCGACCGAAGCCTTGGGGCTCGGTTTCTCGCTGGGTACTGTTGTATTCGGCGTGCTGCTCGCACTGGTGTATGTCGCATGGAGCAGCGGCGTCAACGCGGTGCTCACCTTCTGGATTGCGTACATCCTTACGCGACCGTTCGGTGCATCGCTCGGCGATCTGCTCACCCAATCGCGCAATTACGGCGGGTTCGGTCTGGGTGCTGCATCGACGAGCCTACTGTTCCTGTCCGTGATCATCGTGCTCGTCGCTTTCGCGCAGTTCGGCGCCAGCAGTCGCGCGCGTGCAGAAGCGGTCGAGTGACTTCCTCAACAAACCTCGAGGCGAGGCTTCTTCATGAATGGTCGAATCGCATCTTCACGTCTGCTCGTCGCGCTTTCCGCGTGCACGATGCTTGCTCTCGCCACCGGCTGCTCAAAGCAAACCGATAGTCCTGCTGTGGCGGCACCGGCGTCCAGCGCGACCGATGCGCAGCACGGCGCATCGTCGAACGTATCGAGACTCGGCGACCTCTCCCAATTCCGTACAATCGCAACCGACGTATCCACTCTCGTGGCGAAAGGTGATCTCGCGGGCGGCAGGACACGCATCAAGGATCTGGAGGTTGCGTGGGACAGCGCGGAAGCCGGTTTGAAACCGCGCGCGGCTGCGGATTGGCATGAACTCGACACGGCAATCGACCGTGCCCTCGAAGCGCTGCGGGCTGATCGCCCGATTCAAGGCAATTGCACGGCAGCGTTGAGCGACCTGCTGAAAACGTTCGACAAGCTTGAGGGCAGGAATTCCTGAGTTGTATTGACGCACATCAATGGCCGCGGGATCGACGCTGGATAATCTCCAAGCGTCCACTCGCACAAGCCGACTATTCAGTGCTTCGGTAGTGCGGAAGGCGGTTTCCGCCGTTGTCCGCGTATCGAACCGTTCGATTACAGCGACATGCCATTGTCCGCAAGCACGTCATCCTCGGTCGCGGGTACTTCGGACGCGGAAACCGCAGCCGAATCCACGACGACCGCCATCCCGACGGGCCTATCGACCGCCGAAGCGCAGCAGCGTAGGGGCAGATTCGGACCCAACGTGGTTGGCGAAACGCTGCCCTCCTTCAGACGACTCCTGCTGACCAAGTTGTGGGCGCCAGTGCCATGGCTGCTGGAAGGCGCAATTGCCCTGCAAATCTTGCTCGGTGCTTATATCGAGGCAGCAATCATCAGCTTGCTCCTTGCGTTCAATATCGCGTTGTCTCTTGCGCAAGAGCAACGCGCCTCCGCCGCACTATCGATTCTGCGGAAGCGGCTCGAACCGACGGCCCGAGTGTGCCGCGACGGGAAATGGCACCGGATTCCGGCCGCCGAACTCGTGCCCGACGATGCGATCGAACTCCCGATCGGTTCGGTCTCCCCTGCGGACGTGCGCGTGACGAGCGGATCCGTCGCCGCCGATCAGTCGATGCTGACAGGAGAATCCGCGCTTGTGGACATTTCGGTCGGCGCAACGATTTATGCCGGTGCAATCGTGAAGCGCGGTCACGCATTCGGCGTTGTCGCGGCCACCGGCACACGCACATATTTCGGCAGGACCGTCGAACTGGTGCGCATCGCGCGTGCACCGAGCGCCGAACAGCACACAGTGCTGGCAACAGTCCGTAACCTGGGCGCAATTAACGGAGTCGTCGCACTGGCTGCGCTAGGCTACGCCCTCCACCTCGGCTTCGCCACAGCGGAATTGCTTCGTCTCGCGCTGACGATGCTGCTCGCATCGGTGCCCGTGGCACTACCGGCGACGTTCACTCTTTCCGCCGCGCTCAGTGCGCTTACGCTAAGTCGCCGGGGCGCGCTGCTGACCAGCCTGTCAGCTGTCCACGAAGCAGCAGCCATGGACGTACTTTGCTCCGACAAGACCGGTACGCTGACGCAAAACACGGCGGAAATCGCCGAGATCGTGCCGATGCCCGGCTTCACGACTGAGCAGATCCTGCACCTCGCGGCGCTGACCTGCGAGCCGACAGGCGACGAGCCGCTCGATGCTGCGATCCTTCGAGCGGCAGCTTTGAGAGACAACATCGGCGTCGAGGATCACATGACTCGTCGCGAGCCATTCGATCCGGACACGAAGATGTCGCAGGCCTGCTTCCAAGCTTCCGACGGTGGACAGATGCGTGTCGCGAAGGGAGCATTGCAGGCCATCGAGAGAATCGCGAATGTCGAGCCGGACGTGCGCCGGAAAGCGGATGACCTGGCGAGCCGGGGGAACCGAATCATCGCAGTTGCGGTGGAAGCCGCTGCCACGCAAGCCGTCCTGGCCGGTCTGATCGCCCTCAGCGATCCACCTCGCGAGGATGCAGCAAGCCTGATCGCGTCGCTTCGCGATCTGGGGGTACGAACGGTCATGGTAACGGGCGACTCGGCCGCGACGGCGACCGCTATTGCGCGAGACGTCGGACTGCGCCCGGAGCCCGGTCCGCACGGTGATGGATTCAACCGGGCCGCGCTATCGGGTTTCGATGTGTTTGCGCGTGTGATGCCTGAAGACAAATATCACCTCGTACAGGCATTTCAGGCGAGCGGTCACGTCGTCGGCATGTGCGGCGACGGCGTCAACGATGCGCCTGCCCTGCGTCAGGCACAAGTCGGCATTGCTGTGGCGAGCGCCAGTGATGCAGCAAAGGCAGCCGCTGCGATCGTGCTTACCGAGCCCGGACTATCCGGAGTCGTTGCAGCCATCATTGAGGGCCGAATGGCATTCCGCCGGTTGCTCACCTACACCTTGAACATGCTCGTGAAGAAAATCGAGGTCGTGCTGCTGATGGCATATGGACTCATCGCGCTACACCAACCGGTGATCACACCGATGATCATGATCATCCTGCTCGTCACCAACGATTTCTTGACGATGTCGCTGACCACCGACCACGTCGAGCCGCGACGCGAGCCTCAGAACTGGAACATGAAGCAGATCGTCTTTACGGCGGCGTTCTTCGGCGGATGCAAGCTTGTGTTTTCGGCAGGGATCGTCGCAGTCGGTGCATTCGGTGGCCAATTGTCGCCGCACGCTGTACAGACATTGGCCTTTCTTGCCATCGCGTTCGGCAATCAATCAATGATCTATGTACTCCGGGCGCAGAACCATCTATGGGATTCGAAACCGAGTCGCTGGCTGGTCTTCTCCTCGGTTGTCGATACCGCGATTGTCTGCGGTCTCGTGCTTTCAGGCGTGCTCGTGACCGCGCTTCCCCTTCCGTGGGTGCTCGGCGTCGGCATCGCTGCCGCGGGCTTCGCGCTTGTCCTCGATCAAGTCAGGGGTCTCGTCAGGCGAGTGCCTGGACTCGGGCACCGTATCGCTCGCTGAGTCTCATATCAAGAGTTCAGTTTACGCGTTACCCATTTCCGTTAAGCTTAAGGATAACTTAAGTATGGCATGGCAACGTGCATATGCCGCGCCCGTTCGATACCGTGCGGCTCTTGTTTCGTTCGTCCACGCAGAGTGACGGTAAACGCAGCAAGCAACAATCGACGCTTGAAATTCGTTGCTTGTCGTTCGCCGCGCTCGTTTGACCCGGTGCGAGTCCGGGTCTTTTTTTGTTCCGACACCTTTCCCGCTGCGATAGGCCGGCGCGAAACGCCCACCTGGGCCCGCGCACCGCACATTCGCATTGCACTTTCGAACCGCCTCATCAACGTCATCGTTAACATTATCTTCAGTTCGGAAGGCGCATGCTGTTTCTACGGCATCGCACATCGTGTGACTGCCCTTCCCAACTCACTGGAGATCACGGCCATGAAACTCGCCATTCGAACCGTCATGCTGGCACTTGCGGTGGTTCCTGCACTTGCGTTCGCGGGACAAGGTCTTACGCGAGCGGAAGTTCGTGCACAACTCGTTCAGATCGAGCACGCCGGATACAACCCGGCCCGCAAAGACATTCACTATCCGCAATCCATCCAGCAGGCAGAAGCGCGGCTGAACTCGTCCCAGTCGACTGCCCAGGCCGACACAACAGGTTACGGCTCCGCACAATCCGCAGGTAGCAACTCGGGGCATGCCCTCACGACTCACGCTGCGTCGCGCTCGATCTATCTTCATCACTGACGGGCTGTCCACGGCGTTGTTTGTCGTCCGGCCGGCGATCCATCGCCGGCCGGACGATACCGTTCGACACCGTCCGCATGCGTGGCGAATCTTCATCGCCGCCTGCTCGTCAGCGTCAACGAAACAACGGCAAAGTATGAATATACGCGTGTAATCCGCACAAACGCGTTGCTCGACGAAAGGAAGCTTCACTTGGTGTTCGACGCGAGCCTTTGGTTCGAGGCAGCTTTCGCGCTTTCCGAAGTGCTGGCGGGACCTTCCTGGTGTCTTCGTTCGATTTACTTCCGTACCAGTAATCTCGCCCTGCCTTCGGGTCACCGGGACGGTGCTTTAGGATCCACCATCTTCCGATAATGTGCGGGGTTGAGCTGATCGACGCGCTTGCTGACCGGAATGCGCCCCTGCACGGCAAGGTCGGCACATGCATCCGAAGCACGCAGAAACTTACCGTTGCCCATTCGCTCATGAAAGTGCTCATCATCGAAGACGACGCAGCGATCGCCGCGAACGTCTATGACTATCTGGAAGGCCGCGGCTTTCATGTCGACGTCGCGTCAAGTGGCCCTGCAGGGCTGCACCTCGCCCTTTCTGACGCTTGGGATGCGATCTTGCTGGATATCTCGCTGCCCGGGATGGACGGCCTGATGTTGTGCCGCAAGCTGCGCGACGAAGCGCATCGCGACACGCCGGTCCTGATGTTGACCGCCAGAGATGCGCTCGACGACAAGCTGAGCGGCTTCGAGTATGGCGCGGACGACTATCTGGTCAAGCCGTTCTCGCTCAAGGAGGTCGGTGCGCGTCTGGACGCGCTGACCAAACGCTATCGCGGCCTGGTTGCCGTACCGGAACTTCGCTTCGTGGACGTGCGGCTCGATTTGGGCACGCTCGCCGTCGAGCGCGCCGGCCGTCCGATCAAGCTTCAGCCCAAATGCCTGCATCTGTTGCGCATCCTGATGCAGTCCCCGACCCGCGTATTCACGCGCGCAGAACTCGAAAGCGAGGTCTGGGGCGACGAGCTGCCGGGCAGCGACACGCTGCGCGCGCACGTCTATACGTTGCGCAAGGCATTGAACCAACCCGGCGAGACGGAATTGGTCGAGACGATCCACGGGATCGGCTACCGCCTCGACGCGGACGACTCCCATGCGTCGTAGCCTGCGCGTCAAGGTCGCGCTCGTTTTCTCGGCGCTCGCGATTGTCCTGCTCCTCGCCCAGGCGCTCGGCGTCAGGGTGCTCGCGGAAGCTCAGGAAGAAAAGCTGATCGCCGCGCTGATCCAGGACGATATGGCCAGCGTGCTGCGCGGCTACAACGCGGATCCGTCCGAGTTGCCGCCGTTCGACCAGCGCCTGCGGGGGTACGTCTCGACGACGGACAGGCCGCCGATCGCGCTGCCCGCAACGGTCGGCGCGCTGCCTGACGGAATCCACGAGATTATCGTCGGCGGGCGAGAGATCCACGTTGCGATCGCCCCGTTCGGCACGACGCGGTTCTACCGCGTCTACAACTTCAGTCGTTACGAAGAGCATTTCAAGAAGGTGATCAACGCGCTGATGGCCGGCACGGGGGTGTTCGCGCTGCTGACAGTCTGGCTCTCGTTCGGAGTGTCGGGCCTGCTGGTGCGTCAGGTGGCCAGCCTTGCGAAGCAGGTCAAGGCGCTCAAACATGAACGGACAGCATCGATCGATCCTGGCAGGTATGACGAAGCCGAGCTCGTCGGGCTGGTTGACGCGTTCAATGACTACCATCGAGGCATGGCGGACATGATCGAGCGGGAGAAGGAATTCACCGGCAACGTCAGCCATGAACTGCGCACGCCGCTTACCGCGATCAAGACTAGCTGCGAGTTGCTCGAGCAAGATCCCGCCATCAGTGGCAAGTCGCGCGCGCGGCTTGCGCAGATTGACCGGGCGGCAGACAGCATGCGCGAGCGGGTCAATGTGCTCCTGATGCTGGCACGTGAAGATTCGGTGCGGGACGTCGAACCTGTCGGACTCGTGGGCTTGATCTGGACGGCACTGACGCCGCTCGCGGATCGCCTGGCCGACAGGGGCATCGAACCGGTAGTCGATGTGGCCCCCAGTACGCAAATAGAAGCGAACCGGTCCGCACTCGCCATCGTGCTCTCGAACCTGATCGACAATGCGGTCCGACATACCGACCACGGGCACGTGCATGTCTCCTACGCCGATGGCTGGCTGCATATCGAGGATACCGGCCCAGGTATCCCGGAACACGCGCTGCCGCATGTGTTCGACCGTTTCTATCAGGCGGACCGGACGCACGCGGCGGAACGCGGCTTCGGCATCGGCCTCGCGATCGTGAAAAAGATCTGCGGCCGTTACGGCTGGCAGATCAAACTCGAAAGCGAACCGGGGCGCGGCACGCGCGTGTCGCTGCGTCTGCCTGTCGGCAGCCCTGCCGGGACGGGGGATGGTGCCTATCCGGCCCCCTCTTGACGAAAATTTCACAACTGGTTGCGTAGCATCCGGGTCTGGGGCCGCCTGAACGGGCAGCGAGACTCGTGGATGCCGGAATGCACCGAGCGATATTGATTGCATTTACCCTGCTGTCTGGCTGTGCGACCTACCACGCGCAGCCGATCGCGTCGGCCCAGATGGCTCGACAGTTCGAGGAGCGCTCGCTCGCGAGCGACGGGCTGCGTACGTACCTCGCGCACGAACTCGGGCACGACGTTCAATCATGGCCGCCGGCGCGCTGGAACCGCGAGATGCTGACCCTGGCGGCCTGGTATTACAGCCCGGCGCTGGATATCGCGCGAGCGCAGTGGGGCACCGCCAAGGCCGGTATCCGGGTTGCTGACGCGATTCCGAACCCGGTCCTGCAACTGCCATTCCAGTACGCGACGCCCAACCCCGGACCGGGCGCTCCGTTCACGTGGGGGCCGGCCCTCGACATCCCGATCGAGACCGCGGGCAAGCGCGGCTATCGCGTCGATCAGGCGACCCACCTGTCGGAAGCCGCCCGGCTGAACATCCTCAACGCGGCTTGGACGGTCCGTGCCCAGGTGCGCGCTGCCATGCTCGCTGTCTATGCCGCTCGTGAACGCATGGCCTTCGTGTCTGCCAGGGCTGAAGCCCAGCGGCAGATCGCCGTGATGAGCCGCCACCGACTCGCCGTCGGCCAGTATTCCCAGCCCGACGTCGAGGCGGCCGTCCTTTCTGACACCCAGGCCCAGGGTGATCTGGCCGCCGCGCGCAGCGCCGAACAGGACGCCCGCGCCCAACTGGCTGCCGCGATCGGCGTGCCGGTCGCCGCGCTCGACAGCGTGGCGCTCGACCTCAGCGCGTTCGGCACGGTTCCTCCTGCGCCGCCCGCTGCCGATGCGCAGCGTACAGCCATCTTCCATCGCGCCGATCTGCTCGCTTCGCTCGCCGGTTACGCTGCGGCCGAATCGGCGCTTCAGCTCGAGGTCGCGAAACAGTATCCGGACATTCACCTCGGCTCCGGCTACACCTACGACACGGGCACCAACAAGATCGGTTTCGGACTCGCCGGTATCACGATGCCGATCTTTGACCGGAACCAGGGCGGCATCAAGGAAGCCGAGGCGAAGCGCAGGGAGGCGGCAGTGCGTACCGCTGCGCTGCAGGACAGGATTCTCGGCGATCTTGAGCACGCGTTGACGCGCTACCAGGCGAGCCTCGAAGCGCTGCAGCTGTCCGATGCCCATCTGGCGAGTGCCCGCCGGCAGCTCGACAGCCAGGCGGCCGCTTTCTCCAGCGGCAGTACGGACCGACTGACCTTCACGCAGGCGAAAGCCGACTATCAGACCAGCGAGACCGCGCGGCTGGACGCCGAGGTCGCCGTCCAGCAGGCCGCCGGCGCGCTCGAAGATGCAATGCAGAGCCCGCTTGCTCCCGTCGGCCATGAGGCAGTGAGCCACACCCTCGGTGAGGAGACAACACGATGAAACTCCGACTGATTCTTCTCTCCGTCATTTCGCTGGCCTTCGCCTCGGGCGCGGGCTGGTACATCTATCAGGCAGTTCACGATCCGGGAGCCTCGACAACCGCCGATGCGCCGTCGTCCCCACCGTCTGCGGTGCAAACGGTCAACGGCGAAACGGTCGTGGTCGTAAGCCCCGAAGCGCAGCGCGCCAGCCACATCGAGGTTGCGCCGCTCGCAACTGTCACGAGCCAGTCCGGCATCAGCGCCGACGCCACGGTGATCGACCTGCAGCCGCTCTTCGATCTGCGCAACCGGCTCGCCAGCGCGCGCGCGAACGTCGACACGCTCACCGCGCAGGCGGTCAGTTCGCGTACGCAGTACCAGGGCAGCCGCACGCTATACGCCGACGACCGTAATGTTTCGCTGAAGAGTCTGCAGGCTGCACAGTCAGCGATGCAGGGTGACGACGCAAAGCTGCAGTCCGCCCGGGTCACGCTGGCCGGCCTTGAGGGCACAGTGCGGCAGCAGTTCGGCGACGCGCTCGCGAATGCCACAGCGGCACCCGCCTCGAAGCTGTTCCAGCGCCTCCAGTCGGGCCAGGCGGTCGTGCTGCGTGTCACGTTGCCCGCAAGCTTTGGCATGGCGCCGCCCGAGCGCATCGTCGTCGGTACGACCGACGGCCGCTGGGTGCCGGCCCAACGACTTTCCGCCTCGCCGCTTGCCGATCCTGCTGTGCAGGGCAACCCATGGCTTTACATCGCCGATGCCGCGCTGCCAGCCAATCTGCGCACGAGCGCGCGCGTGCCGACATCGAGCCAGGCCGTGTCCGGCCTGATGATCCCGCAGCGGGCGGTGGTGTGGTACGGAGGCCAGACGTGGGCCTATGTGCGCACGGCACCCGGGCGCTTTACGCGGCGCTACGTGCCGGCCGGCACCGAGGGCGACCACGGCTTCATGGTGACGTCTGGCTTTCACGCCGGCGACCAGATCGTGACGCAGGGGGCGCAGCTGCTGCTTTCTGAAGAGCTCAAGCCTCAGGGCATCGCCACCGCCTGCAAGGATCCGCCTGAGTGTGATGACTGATCCTGCGATCGACCTGTACATGCGTCGGCCAGAACAACGCGACTCCACGTCCCATGCTTAACGCGATCATCCGCTTTTCGCTGCGCTTTCGCGGCGTCATCTTCTCGCTGGCCGTCGTGGCCGCCGGCTACGGGCTCTTTACACTGACGCGCGCCAGGCTCGACGTCTTTCCTGAATTCGCGCCGCCGATGAGCATCGTGCAGACGGCCGCGCCAGGCACGACCAGCGAGCAGGTGGAAATGCTCGTTACCCAGCCGGTAGAAAATGCCCTGGGCGGCATGACCGGCCTGCAGTCGATTCGCTCGCGGTCCATGCAGGGCCTCTCCTCGGTCACGCTTGTGTTCGATGACCACGCCAATGTGATGCAGGTCCGGCAGCTCGTCACCGAGCGCATTGGCGGGCTCGCGGGCGCGCTTCCAGTGGGTGTCACAGCCCCCCAGCTCCTGCCGCTCACCACGACAACGAGCGTTGTGCGCACCATCGGCCTCACGTCGAAAACACGCTCGCTCGCGGACCTCTACGACATCGCCCAGTGGACCGTCAAACCGCAGTTGCTCGGCACCTCCGGCGTGGCCGACGTGATCGTATTCGGCGGCGAGACGCGCCAGATGCAGATCCAGGTCGACCCTGCGAAACTGATCGGCCATGGGCTGTCGATTCAGGAGGTGATTGCCGCGGCGCGCCAGGCCACCGGCGTGCACGGCGCCGGGTTCATCGAGAACAGCAACCAGCGCATCGCCATCAACGCCGATGGCCAGATCGCAACACCGCAAAAGCTCGCCAGCGTCGTACTGAGCTCCAGCAACGGCGGGGCGGTTCGCCTGGGCGATATCGCCAACGTGACATGGGGCGATGCACCCGCGGTAGGCGCCGCATCGATCATGGGCAAGCCCGGCGTGATGGTCGTGATGGAAGCCCAGTATGGGACCAACACGATGGCCGTGACGCGCGCCATCGAAAGGACACTCGCCGGACTTGAGCCCGCGCTCGCCCGGCAAGGCGTGGACGTGAACACCAACGTCTTCCGGCCTGCCAACTTCATCGAGGCCGCCGTCGCTCACCTGCGCACGACACTCATCGTCGGCGCCGTGCTGGTCATCGCCGTGCTGTTCCTGTTCCTCCTGAACGTGCGCACTGCAGTGATCTCCGCGGTCGCGATACCGCTGTCGCTGCTGGTCGCGATCATCGTATTGACGTCGTTCGGCGTTAGCCTGAACACCATGACCCTGGGCGGGCTCGCCATCGCACTGGGCGAGGTGGTCGACGATGCCATCATCGACGTCGAGAACATCTACCGGCGCCTGCGCGAGAACTGCACCCTGGCCCAGCCGCTTCCAGCGTTTCGCATCGTGCTGCGCGCATCGCTCGAAGTGCGCAGCGCCGTGGTGTTCGCCACCTTCATCGTGATGCTGATCTTTCTGCCCGTGCTCACGCTCACGGGTATCGGCGGACGGCTCTTCGCACCGCTCGGCATCGCCTACATTCTCGCGGTGCTGGCGTCGCTGGGCGTCGCCCTGACGCTCACACCGGCGATGGCGCTCGCGCTGCTGGCGAAGGGACCCTTGCCCGAGCGGGAGCCGCGCCTGATCGGGCGCCTGAAGACACGCTACATCGCCATGCTGACGAAAGTCGAGCAGCATGTGAAGGTAATCATGGTGATCGTCGCGGTCTTGTGCGCCGCCGCGCTCGCGTCGCTGCCTTTCATGAGCGGGAGTTTTATTCCGCAACTGCGCGAAGGCCATTACACCGTTCACATGGGGCTCGCGCCGGGCACGTCGCTTGCCGAATCCATACGCATCGGCACGCAGGTCTCGAACGCGCTGATGCAGGTGCCGGGCGTGCGTCTCGTGGCGCAACGTGCCGGCCGCGCCAACGGTGTGGTCGATCCGACCGGCGTGCAGCTCTCCGAGTTCGAGGTTGACCTCAAGCCGATGGGCGCATCGGGCCAGAGCTGGGCGCTCTACCGGATCCGCCAGGCGCTGTCACGCTTTCCGGGCCTATCCACCTCGGTCAACACCTTTCTCGAGGAGCGCATCGACGAAACCATTTCGGGCGCCACAGCCCCGGTGGTCGTGAAGGTGTTCGGCAACAATCTGGACGTCATCGATCGCACAGCGCAGCAGATCGCCCAGTTGATCGGCACGATCCACGGCGTTGCCAGCGTGAAGGTGGATTCGCCACCAGGCATTCCGGAACTGGACGTGACGCTGAATCCCGACGCACTGAGCCGCTGGGGCTTCCGGCCCGTCGAGGTGCTCGATGCGATCCAGGCCGCCTACGCCGGCGTCACCGTAGCGCAAATCTACGAGGGCAGCCGTACTTATGACGTCGCGGTCGTGCTTGACCCGGCCCAGCGTCAGACCGTCGGCAACATCGGCAAGCTTGCGGTGCGCAATGCCGACGGTTTTGCCGTGCCGCTTTCCACGCTCGCGACGATTCGTCAGGTCGCTGGCCGCTATCAGATCACCCATGACGGTGGCCAGCGCGTGCAGACAGTATCGGTCAATCTCGGCAATCGGCCAGTCAGCGACTTCGTGAATGAAGCCCAGGGGCGTGTGAATCGTGAGATCAAAATGCCGCCGGGCACGTATGCCGTCTTCAGCGGTGAGAGCGAAGCGCGCGCGCAGTCGCAACGCGACCTGATCGCGTACGGCGGGATTGCGCTGGTCGGTATCGCGCTGTTGCTGTTCCTTGCAATGAAGAGCCGTCGCGGCGTGCTGCTGGTCATGATCAATCTGCCCTTCGCACTCGTGGGCGGGGTATTGAGCGTGGTGCTAACCGGTGCGAACCTGTCGCTCGGCAGCATGGTGGGCTTCGTCACACTGCTCGGCATATCGCTGCGCAATTCGATCATGCTGATCAGCCACTACGAGCGCCTCGTGCACATCGACCGCCTCGCGTGGGACATGAACACGGCGGTGCGCGGTGCGTCGGAACGGCTGGTGCCGATCCTAATGACCGCGCTCGTCACCGCGCTCGCCTTGCTGCCGCTCGCCGTGACAAGCGGTGCATCGGGCAACGAAATCGAGGGGCCAATGGCGATCGTCATTCTCGGCGGCCTGCTCACCTCGACCGCCCTGAACCTGATCGTGCTGCCAACCCTGGCACTGCGTTACGGGCGTTTCGGGCGTGACGAACGGGCTGGACCCGGGCCATCGTCGGCACAGGGGGAAGCGGGAGGCAGCCAGTGACGGGCAGCCAGCGATACCGGAATTTCCCGACCGGGGCACAGCTTTGGTGACCGCAAGCGTGCAACAAGGCGAGGCAAACCGGGGCCGGGCGCAGACCACCCGCAACCCACATGGCATGCGCCGGTAAGGAGGGACGTTTCGTGCAGACCTGGCTCATGGCGATCAAGCACCACCCCTATGCCGTTCTCACTGTGTTGCTTGCCGTCGCGTGCGCCGAGGCAATTGCCTCCGTCGGCGCGATCGCGACGAGGCTGGCGCGTGTTCTCGTGTTTTTTGCGGGTGCTCTCGTCGGTGCCGGCGTGCTCAATGGCTGGCTGACGCTGGCATCCGTGGTACTGGGAGCCATCCTGGGCGTTGGGCTGGCCTACGAACTGGGCCGGCGCTATCACGCCGACATCAGGCCGTGGATCGAGGCGAGCGGTCATCACGACAGTTGAGTCCGCCGCGAGCAGTTCGTCGAGCGACATGGCGTCGGGAGTCTGGTGCGCGCCCGTCTTTGCGCACCGGTACGCCCGCTCGTGCCACTGCTATACGGTAGCACGCGCATGGGGCGGCTGAAATTCTATGCAGTTAACCTTGCATCCGCACTGGCGTGGGCTCCCGCGTCGCCAGCCTCGGAAACCGGCTCAATGGTCCGACAGTCCTGCCGACCCGGATCCCGCAACCAGCACACGCAACAGAACCGGCAGCACCAGCAAAACCAACGGAAGCTGTACGATCAGCCCCGATATGATCGCCACCGCCAGCGGTTGCTGCATCGCCGAACCCTGACCGAGCGCGAACGCAAGCGGCAGCAATGCCAGGATCGCGGCGATCGTCGTCATCGCGATCGGCCGCAACCGGTTGCGGCCGGCGGCGAGCAGCGCGACATCGGGCGCCATTCCTTCATCGCGCACGAGCGCCTGGAACTCGGAAACATAGAAGATCGCGACTTCGGTCACGATACCGACGATCATCGTCATCCCCATCATCGCCGAGATGTTCAGTTCGATACCCGTTACCCACAGACCGATGAAAACCGCGCCGGTCGCGCACAGCGGCATCGCCATCACGGCGAGCGCGACGCGGAACCGTTCGTAGAGGAACAGCAGCAGGCCGAAAACTAGCGCCACGGCGGCGCCAAACACGGCAAGCAGTCCGCGGAATGCGATCTGTTGTTGCTGATACAGCCCGCCGAGCTCGTAATACACGCCGGGCGGCAACAGATCCGCCTCGCCGAGCGCATGTTGCACGTCCGCGATCGTCGAGCCCAGGTCGCGTCCGTCGATTCGTGCGGTGACGGCTACCATTCGCTTCAGGTTGTCTCGGCTGATCTCCGGCTGACCGCTAACCGTGACGAGATCGGTCACTCGGTCGAGCGGGAACAGGTGCCCATCCGGCGCGCGGATCTGCAGTTCTCCGAGCCCCGTGCCATTCGTGCGCATCGCATTCGCGACCCACACGCGCACCCCGACCGTCTTGGGTCCCTGCTGGAATTGCGTGGCGACGTTACCCTCGAGCAGATCCGACACTTGCTGCGCGATCGCCTGCGGATCCATGCCTTCCGCCGCTGCCGCATCGGGCCGGATGTGAAGGTCGAGTGCATCGCCCGCCGGATTGATGCCGTCGTCGACGTCGACGATGCCTTGAATTTTTCCGATCCGCGCCGCGACCCGCCTTGCTGTCGAATCCAGCACGTGAGGATCATCCGAATAGATCTTGATCTGCACCGGTTGCGGCACCGCAGTCAGGTCACCTATCAGGTCCTCCATCAGTTGGGCGAGTTCGATACTTACGCCCGGAACGTTCGTTTCGATTTTCGACCGGATCTCTTCCATTACCGTATCAATCGGCTCGCGGGAACCAGACTTCAGGCGCACGAAGAAGTCGCCCCTGTTGGGTTCGTTGAGGTCGCCGCCGAGACCTGCACCGGTGCGTCGGGAATACGTCGCGACGTTCGGGTTTTCGCGAATGATCGTCTCGACCTCACGCATCAGACGATCCGTTTCGGTTATGGATGTTCCAGGCGCCGTGTGATAGTCGAGCACGAACCCGCCCTCGTCCATCGACGGCATGAACCCGCTGCCGACACGCGTAAACGCCAGCGCGGCCACGATCAGAAGCGGCACCACACCTGCCAGGGCAAGCAACGGCTTGCCGCTTACTCGTTCGATCAGGGCCGCATAGCGAATATTCATCCAGTGCGACAGACGCGACTCACGATGCTCCTCCGCATCGGCGGGAGTCAGCCAGTGATCGCACAGGATCGGAATGGCGAGCCAGCTTACGACAAACGAAATGAACAGCGCACTCGCCATGGTGATCGATAGCGCCTTGAAGAAAGCACCCGTCACACCTGACAGGAACGCGAGGGGCACAAAGATGATCAGCGTCGCGGCCGACGATCCCGCTAGCGGACGCGTAAATTCGAGGGCCGCGCTCATCACGCGGCCGTGGAATGCATGAGTGCCGGCCTCGCGCACGCGCCGCGCGATGTGCTCGATCATCACGATCGCATCGTCGATCACGAGTCCGACCGCCGCGGCCATCCCGCCGAGCGTCATGATGTTGAAGCCCATTCCGAACACATCGAGCAGCAGGATCGTCGAGCTCATCACGACAGGCACTAGCGCAACGGCAATCGCGGTGATTTTCCAGTTACGAAGGAAAACAAACAGGGTGATCGCGGCCAGTACCACGCCGATCAGAATCGCGTCGCGCACGCTAGATGCCGATGCGATGACGAGCTGACTCTGGTCATACCAGTTCGCCAGGTGCACGCCAGGCGGCATCTGCTTCTCGAAAGCGCCCAGTTTCGCGCGGATTGCCTTGGCCATCGCGACGCTGTTCGCACCCGGCTGCTGGAATACGTTGACCAGTACCGCGTCCTGCCCGTCCGCTGTGACCCGTATCCATTGCGGAACCGTGCCTCGCGACACCGTCGCGATGTCGCCGACGCGTACCTGATTGCCACCCGCAGACGACACGACTGCGTTGCGAAGCGTATCGAGTGACGTAATCGTGGTATCCGCGACAACCAGATACAGCTTGTAATGATCCTCGATCCGACCGGTCGCCATCAGCACGTTGCCCGCGCCGATCGCCTTCGATACGTCCTCGACCGACAGCTTGTACGCTGCGAGCCGGGCCGGATCAATGGCGACTTGCAGCTCGTCCTGAGCCCCGCCGGTTACTTCGACACGCGCGACGCCGTCGACCGACGACAGAAGCGGCCGCAACTGGAGCTGAGCAAGATCGCGCAGTTGCGCAAGCGATTGTCGAGACGACGTGAGGCTGTAGGCAAGCACCGGGAACACGGTGGGGTCCATCCGCTTCACCTGCATCTTCGTACCGGGTGGCAGCGACGGCAGGATCTCAGCGATGGCCGACTGCGCCTGCAGCGTCGCCTGCGCCATGTCGGTTCCCCAGTCGAAGTTCAGTGAGATCTCGGCCGAACCTCTGCTGGTCCTCGACTCGACATCGCGCACGTTCGGCACACGTCGCAGCGCTTCTTCGACCGGCATCGTGACAAGCGTCGCCATCTGTTCGGCCGGCCGGTCACCCGCGTCGAGCGATACGACCGCGCGCGGAAACGACACGTTCGGAAACAGCGAGATCGGTAACCGAAAGGCCGTCAGCGCGCCGGCGACTGCAAGCAGCGCCACGACAAACAGCAGCGATCGTCGATGCATCTGCATCCATTGGCCGAAATTCATTGGCGCGCACCTGCGGCCATTCGCACTGCCATCCCGTTCTGCAACTCGTAGTTGCCGGTGACAACCAGCGGTTCCGCCGCGTCAAGCGGTCCGTCGACGCCATAGCGGTTACCGCTCTCCACGCGCACCACGACGTCGACGCGCTGCGCAGTGTGCTTCGGCGTCACCTGGAACACGTATGCCCCCTTCGTGTCGCTCAACACCGCGGTGCGCGGCACCACCCACCAGGTCCCGGTCTGCGTCGCAATATCGGCGCTCACATGTGTTCCCGGTATAAACGCGGTGCCACCGAGTGGTACGTTCGCACCGACGTTCACGAGTTGGCTTTGCAGATCGATTGCCGCGCCCGCCACGACGACTCGCCCCGCCGGATTCGCGTGCTCGAGCGCGGTCGACAACCCATGCAGCACGACGGCATCTCCCGCGTGAATCGACGCCGCTGCCGACGGATCGACACCGAGCGTCACATTCGCTTGCCGGCTCGACGAATTTGCGACCGCCGCGAGCTGTGCGATCGTTGCGCCGGCCTGGATCTGATCGCCGGGGAGTGCGGTCAACTGCGACACGACGCCTGCAAACGGCGCGGCGATCGTAACGTCTCCGCCACGCACCCCCATCTGATGCTGGGCTGCCAGTCCCTGCTGCGCGTCATTCAGCGCCTTCTGCGCCGCGGCAAGCTGCGATTGCGTTGCGAGGCCGGCGTCGAACAGCGAGCGCGTACGCTCGAGTTCGCCATGCGCGAGCGTCAGCGCGCTGGTGGCTTGCGAAGCCGCCAGTACCGCGGCGGGGTCGGCTTGTACGACGACGAGCGCCGCGCCGCGTGCCACCGTCTGGCCCGGCAGCACAAGCACTTTTCGAATGCGCGCGGCATACGGCAGGTTGATCGAGGTGACGCTCGACGACGATGCCGCGACGATGCCGTACGCGCGTACCGGTTGCGAGATCGGCGCGCGACGCACGGTCACGGCGTCGACCGTCGCGATGACGGGTTCGTCGGCACGCGCCGGGCCGGCCCATGCGGCAAGCAAGGCAAGCGTGGCGGCCAGTGCGGCTGCGCGGCGGTAGAGGGAACAAATCGGAGCGGATGGCATAAGATCAACGCTGGGTGGAATCGGTGGAAAATGCGTCCGGGATCGCGCTGCCGAGCAGCGCCTGAAGGCCGATACGCTGTTCCGCGAGCGCATCGCGTTGCGTTTGCGCATCGATCTGTCTCGCCAGCGCGGCGAGCTGCGCATCGGTGTACTGTCCAAGCGCGATGTCGTGCGCCGCGAACGCTTTTCGTGCGCGCCCGGCCGCCTGCACAAGCGCCGGCAGCGCGGCCTCGTCCTGCGCGAGCTGCACGGCTGCGAGGTGCGAATCGTTGCGCAGATGCGCTATGTCTGCGTACGCTGCATTCAGCCGGGCCTGATATTCATCGGCGAGGCGCTGTCGGGTCGCCTGTTCGATCGCCACATTGCCGCGGTTGCGGTTGAAGATCGGCAAGCTAAGCGCGATCTGGAAGCCGGTTGTATAGATGCCGGATGTATCGCGTGCGCGATCAAATCCGACCGTCAGGCTCGGAAACTGGTTCAGGATCGCCGCGCGGTATTTCTGTTCCTGCGCTTCGTAACCGGCCTGCAGCGCAATCAGATCCGGGCGTCGCTTCGGCAGCGCGGCCAGTGCGGCGTCCAGCGCGGGGCGCGATAGTGCGGCCGGCCGGCTCGAGCCGACGAGCTTCAGGCCGACGTCTGGCGCGAGCCCCAGCAACAGGTTCAAGTCGTGATGCGTCTGCTCGCGGGCCCGGACCATGTCGTCGTATTGCCTGCGCGCGTCACCGTAAGTCGTCAACGCAACACTCACGGCGTCGTCGGTCATGTTACCGGCGTGCCGTGCATGCTCGATCCGTACGTAGCGCGTCAGGTCGAGATCTCGAGCCTGCTCGAGCAGCGGCAGCACGGCATCCTGGTAACGCGCCTTCGTATAGAGCTGTTTGGCTTGCGCGACGACTTGCCACTCCTGCCAGAGCAGTCCCAGATCGGTCTTGCGCGCAGTCGCGATCGCGGACCGCTTGTTGGCGCCTCGCGAGACGATCGCCATGACGTCCATGCTCAATCCGTAGTTGAACGCGCGCTCGAGCCCCGCGGCGCCGGGAAAATCGCTCGATACCGACAGCTGCGGATCGGGTAGGAGGCCCGCCGCGAAAGCCTGGGCCTGCGCAATGCCGAGGTCGTCGCGCGCGAGCTTCAGGTCCGGGTTGTTCGCAACGGCCAGCATCGCCACATCTTCGATGTCGAGTCCGTCGGACGGGTCGAAACGATGTGCCGCGAGTTCCGGCAGCGGCATGTTCCCGGAATCGATTTCGAAACGAGCAAGATCGTTTTTCGACAACGCGGTCGACACTTGAGAAAGCGGCTTTTCGTGATAGGTCGTGCAGCCGGTGATGAGGCCGCATAACGCAACGCACAGTGATGCCGATTTCCATCTGCCCGACAGAGTGCTAACAATCATTGTTGACACCAAGGTATGAAGACTTGAAAGCGAAATGCAATCGATAGCCTTGCATTGCAACGTACGGGCAAATTCTCCCGCCGCCCACCTTAAGTGCATGTTAACAATGCGCCGACCATGCAACGAATCCCGTGCATCGCGTCAATGCATCCTGCAATGCACGGGACCAACCCTTAGTCGAGCGCGTCATGGCCGTCGCGGTCGGAACTGTCGATGCTGGACGTGAGGATCGTTCCGTTGTTCGAATCGACACGAACGTCGTATGCCTTGCCGTCGCTGACCACCTCGACGTCATACACCCAGCCTTGCTTTGAATTTTCATACTCTGCTCGGGCAGCCTTGCCGTGCACATGCCGCTCGGCAGCAGTCACCGCCTGTGCGAGGGTTACGGGTGCGTGCACGACCGACATGGCGTCATTTTCCCCGTTGCCATTCGCGGCATAAGCTGCTGCGGCGCTCGTAGCAGCCAAAGCGGCAAGAACAGAAAGTTTGATGTAGCGATTCATGATTTCTCTCCGAAGAAGCGCAGGAACTTGCGCAAGTCGAAGCGTACGAAGGGAGACTTAGCTTTACCTTAGCTATGCAATTTTTCTGCATGAAAAACCGCCGGAATGGCGAATGATGCGCAACGCGAACATGCTTCAGAATTCCGTCCTGAATTTATCTTCATAACCGCAATGTCAATCAAATATATCGGTTTCCTATATTTATAGTTAACCGCATCTTAAGGTTGAACTGTCAAGCTTGCCATGCCGGTTGCGAATCTCGTGTGTTCGTACCGGAAATGCGTAACTTCATACAGAGACCGATCATGAACCTTAAACTCAAGCTGCTCGTCCTATCGCTGGCCGTGCTTTCTCCGGCGGCATCGTTCGCCCAATCCGACAACGTTCCGCTTACACGCGCGCAGGTGCGGGCGCAACTGATTCAGATCGAAAAAGCCGGATATTTTCCGCAGCGCAAGGATCCCAACTACCCCGACTCTCTTCTGGCCGCCGAGCGGCGTATCTCGCTTGAACGAACAGGGAGCGGTGTTGGAAGCGATCCTGAAAATCGGGCCGCATCGGGACAGCATGTGTGGAAGAATAACGTGGGCCAGTTGTACCGGCATCACTGATTCAGAATGCCGGGCAGCTTGATCACACCGCTTCGGGAATGGTGGGTCACGTGCGGGTACGCCGGAATGGCTCGGCAAGCCATTCCGGAAATCCTGTCGTTCCGGTGTGCCCAGCAGCGCGAGACGCAGGGATTCGAACCGTCGAGCGATATTCGACCGCTCCGCCAGATACCCGGACCGAGTGGAATGATGCGCCCCCCAAGGTTCTGACGTCAGGCGCGGTCCATGCGATGCGCGCTTGAACCGCGCATGTATGCGTGAGGGACCTGCATTCCTTTTTGATCTGCCAGCCGGAAAACTCGCTGTCCAGGCGCTACCGCGGCAACGCTCTTTCAGCGTCACGCATCTGGTCCCCTGCTCGTCTCGGCGTCGTCGTCGGCACCTGTCGCTGCGCTAGGTGTCGCGCGTCGTCGATCGCACGATCCTCACGCGCCACCCTGATGCGCTCGAGCGTAACGTCCGCGATCGCGATACCGGTACCCTGAACCTTTGCGGACGCGAACGCTGGAACCATGGCGAGTGCTAACGCCAGCAAAGCACTGATATGGAGTTTCATCGTGTTGTTCCGCGATCGCGGCTCCAGCCCTTCACATTGTTACGGAATTCAAGTGCGTGCTGTCGGTTCGACGACACCGGCCGCTACGTTCGACATCTAGAATGCGTCCCTGTCGTCCATTCCTTCCACGTTTGACTTGGCGGGGCCAAGTATCGGGCCGTCTCGCGCCAATCGTGGACAGAACAGCCACTGCACTCATCCTAGCTCGACAAACTTAGGGAAAGCTTAGGGCGCGGCCCGGCTTGCCTTTCCGCGTCACGGTCTCGCCTGCACTTCCGGTGCATGGCGACATACCGCCACGGCCGGCGCCCGACCGGGCCGGCACCTGTTAACGGCCCCATGCCTTGATCACCCCTTCTTCACGCAGCCGCGTCAGCGCGCGGAACGCGCCTTTGCGGGCAATCTCGAACTGCGACAGCCACTCGTCGCCATAGAAATCCTGCGCGATGTCATGGATCCAGACGATATCGAGACGGTCGGTACGCAGCCGCTTCAGGCTGTCTTCGATCGAGCGCAGCGTCGCGTCCGCCGAGTAGTCGTTGACGACACGGTTGGGCCGGCCGTGTTCGAACAGGCCCCCTTTCTCGCCGAGATCGCGCGCGCTGGCGTCTTCGACTTCGTCGAGGATGATCCGGCCGACTTTGGTGCTCAGCACGTACTCGTCGCGAGGATGGTTGGCCAGCACTTCGCCGAGACGCAGTTCAGCCAGACCCGCCCCGTACAGTGGCGCGGTGTCGAAGTAGCGAATGCCGTGCTGCCACGCCGCTTCGACAGTCGCCGCGGCCTCTTCGTCGGGGATGTTGCGGAACATGTTGCCGAGCGGCGCGGTGCCGAAACCCAAGGTGACGCCAGCCGGCAGTGTGTCTTTGAGACTCATGAGGTACTCCAGTTGTCAGGGAAAACGAGCTCAGTCTAGGTTGCCAAGTTATGCCCGTCCAAGACATAATTAGACAAACTTGAGTCACACGAGGTCTTACATGCTCGACATGCGCCAGCTTCAATACTTCATCGCGGTCGCGGAAGAAGAACACGTCGGCCGCGCCGCCGAGCGCCTGCATATTTCGCAATCGCCGCTCAGCCGGCAGATTGCCCAGTTCGAAGAAAAGCTCGGATTGACGTTGTTCGAGCGCAGCCAGCAGCGCATCCGGCTGACCCGGGACGGCCACACCTTTCTGAGCGAAGCGCGCGCGTTCATCAGGCACGCGAACCGGCTGGAATCGCTGGGGCGCCGGCTGGGTCGAGGCGATGAAGGAGGCCTGTGCATCGGTTATCTGGAGACGGCGATGCACTCCGGCGTGCTGCCGCGCGCGCTGAAAACCCTGCGCGCGGAGCGTCCCGCCGTGCACATTGCGTTGTACAACTATTCTTCCGCGGCACAGCTGGAAGGCTTGCGCGAACGCAGCCTCGACATCGCGCTCGTTTGCGACCCGCCTTCCGTCGACGATACGGAGCTGGATTCGGCGCTGGTGTTGAACGATCCGATGGTGCTTGCCGTGCCCGACGAGCATCCGCTTGCCGGGAAGCGGGATCTGACGGCTGACGATCTCGCCGCGCAGCACTGGATCGGCGTCGCGCAACAAGAAACCGCGTCGCGTCACGGCGCCTTCGTCGCGGCGTGCGCGAAGGCGGGCTTCTCCCCGAACATCACGGTGGAAGCGACCGAGCCGCTGGCCGCATTGGGACTCGTTACGGCAGAACTCGGCGTGACGATGATTCAACAGAGTCTTCGTCATCAGGTGCCGGAAGGCGTCACGCTGCGCGAACTTCCGTGGTTCAGCTATCACACACCGCTGTGGGCGGCCTGGCATCAGGTCAATCTGCGGCCGCTGGTCGGCATCTTCCGGGAGATTTTGACCAGCGCAACGATCGCCGCGCTGGCGGACGCATGACCCCGAGATCGGTCGCGCGTCCGCATCAGGCGATCACTTCGCCAGTTCGATCCTGCCGTCGAGGAGACGGTTGATCGCCCACGCATTGCCCTTCTTCAGCGCTTCAGGCAGCAACCCATCCGGCATGTCCTGATAGCTGACGGGCCGCAGGAAGCGCCGGATCGCCAGGCTGCCGACCGAGGTCGAGCGGCCATCCGCGGTGGACGGATACGGGCCGCCATGCACCATCGCATGCCCGACTTCCACCCCGGTCCCGAAACCGTTGACCAGGATGCGGCCCGCGCGCCGCTCCAGCGCTGGCAGGAACGACCGCACCGCGTCGTGATCCGCATCGTCGATATGGAGCGCCGCCGTCAGCTGCCCTTCCAGGGACTCGATCAGCGCGAGCATCGTCTTCAGGTCAGGACACCGAACAACCAGCGACGACGCACCAAAGATCTCCTCGTGCAGTTCGACACACTCGCGGAACGCTTCGGCGGTCGTCGAAAAGAGCGCGCCTTGCCCCTGGTTCGCTCCGGTCGGCACATGCGCGCGCGCCACGGTCTGCACGCTCGGATGCTCGACGAATTTCGATACCGACGTCTCGAAGGCCCGATGGATGCCGGGCGTCAGCATCGTCGCGGCCGGCGCCTGCGCGAGCCGCTCGGCCGCCGCGGCGATAAAGCGATCGAGCGCCGGCCCGTCCACCGCGAGAATCAATCCCGGATTCGTGCAGAACTGCCCGGCGCCTAGCGTCAGCGACTGCACGAACGCCTGCGCGATCTCGACGCCGCGCTGCTGGAGTGCGTGCGGGAACAGCAGCACCGGGTTGATGCTGCTCATTTCCGCATACACGGGCACCGGCTCGGGGCGCGCGTTGGCGATCGCGACCAGCGCCGTTCCTGCATGCCGCGAACCGGTCAAGCCCACCGCCTTGATCCGCGAGTCGCGAACGAGCCCTTGCCCGATTTCCACGCCGCTGCCGAACAGCAGCGAGAACGTCCCCTCCGGCATCCCGCAATCCTTCACGGCCTTCTGCACCGCGAGGCCGACCAGCTCCGACGTGCCCGGATGCGCCGAATGCGCCTTGACGATCACCGGGCATCCGGCCGCGAGCGCGGATGCCGTATCGCCGCCCGCCACCGAGAACGCGAGCGGGAAATTGCTCGCGCCGAACACCGCGACCGGCCCGAGGCCGATGTGCCGCAGGCGCAGATCGGGACGCGGCAGCGGCTTGCGCTCCGGCTGCGCCGGATCGATGCGCGCCTCGATGAAGTCGCCCGCGCGCACGACGCCGGCGAACATGCGCAGCTGGCCCACCGTCCGGCCGCGTTCGCCCTCGACGCGTGCGCGCGGCAATCCCGACTCCGCGACGCAACGCTCGACGAGCGCGTCGCCCAGCTCGAGGATGTTGCTCGCGATCGCTTCGAGGAACTGCGCTCGCGCTTCGAGACTCGTCTCCCGATAGCGGTCGAACGCGGCCCACGCGAGCGCGCAGGCAGTCTCGAGATCGTCGGTCGTCGCGCCGCCGAAAGCCGGCTCCATGCGCTCACCGGTCGACGCGTCGATCGCGTACGTCACGCCGCTCATGCCGCGCCGCGCGCTGTGACCGATCAGCAAATTACCTGCGATGTTCATTTCCATTTCCTCAGTCAATAAATCGAATACTCGAATCCGGGCGTCGCGCATGCCGATGCAATTTCAATTGCATCGGCATGAATTCCGCATCACCAAAATTAAATGAAATGTTTTCAAATCCTCCGCAACGAGTCAATATGATTTGCATGACAGATTTTCATAGCGTTATAAAAAACGGCGGCCTCAAATCTAAACTGCAACACTCTCGCCAGCCGGTAAAGTCCGCGAATGGCAAAGAGCACGTACCAACAACTGCAACCTGAAGAACGTATGCGAATCGATTTCTGGCGGGACGAGGGATTGAGCTTGCGGGCGATCGCCCGCAAGCTCAATCGTGCGCCCTCGACGTTGAGTCGCGAGTTGGCCCGCAACTCGCAGACCAACGGTCTGTACTGCCCACGTGTAGCCCAAGCGTCTCGCAACGCCCGACGGCAGGCCGCCCGACCGCCGTTGAAGCTCGCACCCGATTCGGTTCTTTGGGGAGTCGTTTGCCAGCGCTTGCGCGAACGCCAGTGGTCGCCTCAGGAGATTGCAGCTACCCTGAAGCGCACCTTCCCCAACGATCCGAGCCTGCACGTGTCCCACGAAACGATTTACAACGCCATCTACGCCCAGCCTCGCGGTGAGTTGCGCCGCGAACTGATTGCCTGCCTGCGCCAGCACCGCAACAAGCGCCTGCCGCGATCGCGCGGCACCGATCGGCGGGGGGCGATTCCCGACATGGTCAGCATTCACGTGCGACCGCCCGAGATCAACGACCGCCTCATGCCGGGCCACTGGGAAGGCGACCTCATCAAGGGCGCAGAAAACAAGTCGTCCGTGGCCGTGCTCGTCGAACGCATGAGCCGCGCCGTGCTGCTGGCCAAGATGCCCGATGCGACTGCTGCATCGGCGCTCGCCGCCTTCACGACCAAACTGCAATCGCTCGTCGAGCCGCTGCGTCAAACCCTGACCTACGATCAAGGTCGCGAAATGGCCCGACATGCCGAACTGACGGCCGCGACCAACGTGCGTGTCTACTTCTGTGACCCGCACAGCCCTTGGCAGCGCGGCACGTGCGAAAACACCAACGGCCTGCTGCGCCAGTACTTGCCCAAGGGCACGGATCTGTCCATCTACTCTCAAGAGGACCTCGACGAGATTGCTGACAACCTCAACACGCGACCGCGCGCCACGCTGAACTGGCACACGCCTCTGCAAATCCTCGCTCAGGTTCTGGCTAACCCCACGGACCGAGTTCCTGTTCAGTAATCCGCGAGGTGTTGCACTTCACTCTTGAAACCGCCATACATCAGGCACTTCGAAAAAGAAGGTCTGCAGATCATCTCTCGTTACGCAACACTGATCGGCTGGTGGCACACGGAAATCGGCACGCTGAACCAGGTCGTACATATCTGGGCCTATGAAAGCCTCGACGAACGCATGAAGCGTCGCGCCGAGCTATTCGCAGATCCGGACTGGATCGAGAAATTCATTTCGAAAGGCTCGCCGATGCTGATTAATCAGGAATCAAAAATCCTGGTGCCGGCGTCGTTCTCTCCGATTCGCTAAAAGGCGAATCTTTTACTTAAATGATGATTTCCCGTCGCGCCGGCCAATAATCGGAAGCGCGACGGGCAATCGTTATTTCACCAAACGACGAATCAGAAGGCGCCCGATCAGAACGTGCCCGGATACGCGCCGCCGTCCAGCAGCACGTTCTGCCCGGTGAAATACCCCGCGTGCGCGCTGCACAGAAACGCGCAGACCGCGCCGAACTCGTCGGCCGTGCCGAAGCGCCCGGCCGGAATACCCTGCCGCTTCGCCTCGAGCGCTGCCTCATAGCTCTTGCCCTGCGCCTTCGCCCCGGCATCCGTCGATTGACGCAGACGGTCGGTGTCGAACAGCCCCGGCAGCAGATTGTTGATCGTCACGTTGCGCTCCGCGATGCGCTTCTGCCGTGCGATCCCCGCGATGAAGCCGGTCAGGCCCGAACGCGCGCCGTTCGACAGCCCGAGCACGTCGATCGGCGCCTTCACGGCTCCGGACGTGATGTTGACGATGCGCCCGAAACCGCGTTCGGCCATCCCGTCGACGGTCGCCTTGATCAGCTCGATCGCCGTCAGCATGTTCGCGTCGAGCGCAGCGATCCAGTCGTCGCGCGACCAGTCGCGGAAGTCGCCCGGCGGCGGGCCGCCCGCATTGTTGACGAGAATGTCGATGCGCGGCGCGGCCGCGAGCGCAGCTGCGCGGCCCGCGCTCGTCGTGATGTCGCCGGCCACCGCCGTCACCGTCACGGCCGGATTTAGCTGTCGCAATTCGCGTGCGGTCGCTTCGAGCGCTTCACCCCCACGCGCGGTGATCATGACGTTCACGCCCTCGGCGACGAGCGCCTGCGCGCATCCCTTGCCGAGCCCCTTGCTTGCCGCGCAGACCAGCGCCCAGCGGCCCTCGATATTCAGATCCATCCGTGTTGCTCCTTGATTCAGACTTCAAACGATTGTCACTTCGGCTCGTGCCGATGCCGCGCGATCGCGGCCGGCGAGCAGCCCGGTGTCGCCGCGCCGAAACAGATTGTGTTTGCCGATCTCGCCGACGCTGCGCACGCCCGTCAGCGCCATGCTCACGTCGAGCTCGTTCCGCAGAATCTGCAGCATGCGCGTGACGCCCTCCTCGCCCATCGCGCCCAGCGCGTACATGAACGCACGGCCGACCATCGTGCCTTTCGCGCCGAGCGCGAGCGCCTTCATCACGTCCTGGCCGGTGCGAATGCCGCCGTCCATCCAGACTTCGACGTCGCCGCCGACCGCATCGACGATCGGGCCGATCGCTTCAACTGTGGACGGCGCGCCATCGAGCTGACGGCCGCCGTGATTGCTGACGACGATCGCATCCGCGCCGACCGACGCGGCCATCCGCGCGTCCTCGACGCTCAGGATGCCCTTCAGCACCAGCTTGCCGCCCCACGCGCGCCGGATCGCGGCAACGTCGTCCCAGCTCAGCGTCGGGTCGAATTGCTGCGCAACCCACTTGCTGATCGTGATCACGTCGTTGCCGCCCTTGATGTATCCGGCCAGGTTGCCGAACGTCTTCGCGCCGGACAGCGCGCGCAGCACCCAGCCCGGCTTCGACGCGAAGTCGAGCAGATTGCGCGGCGTCAGTCGCGGCGGCACCGTCATACCGTTTTTCAGGTCCTTGTGCCGCTGGCCGTTGATCTGCAGATCCAGCGTGACGACGAGCGCCGAGCAGCCGGCCAGCTTCGCGCGCTCGATCAGCGACGCGTTGAAGCCGCGGTCGCGCATCACGTAGAGCTGGAACCAGAACGGCGCGGACGTGTGACGCGCGACGTCCTCGATCGAGCAGATGCTGACCGTCGACAGCGTGAACGGCACGCCGAACTGCTCGGCCGCGCGCGCGCCGAGCACCTCGCCGTTCGCCCACTGCATGCCGGTGAGGCCGGTTGGCGCGATCGCGACCGGCATCGTCACCGTCTGGCCGATCATCGTGCTTGCCGTGCTGCGGTGCTCGACGTTGACCGCCACGCGCTGCTGCAGCTTCACGTCCTGAAATGCGCGGGTGTTCTCGCGATAGGTCGACTCCGTGTACGAACCGCTGTCGACGTAGTCGTAAAACGCCTTCGGCACCCGCCTTTTCGCCAGCAGACGCAGATCCTCAACACATGTAATGACTGCCATTCGATTCCCGCATCCTGAACTTTGATGAATCGCTACGAACCGCTCACTCGGCCGACCCGAGCGCCGCGCCCGGCATCTCGTCTTCCGGCTCCGCGAGGGTCACCGGACCGCGCACCATCGTGACGTACGCGAGCGCCGACAGCAGCGCGACGACCGCGCTGACGATCAGCGCAATGACGAACGAATGCGTGCGGTCGACGACGAGGCCGGTGACGATCGGCGCCGCCGATCCGGCGAGAAAACCGCCGAAGTTCTGGATACCGCCGAGCGAGGCCACCGCAGGCTTCGGCGCCGCGATACTGATGAGCGACCATGCGCCGCCCGATGCCATGTTGATGAAGAGCATCGCCAGCGAGATGTACACCATCGCCATCGACGCCGACGGCGTCAGCGCCGCCGGCACCGTGAACGCAGCCGCGCCGACAAGCCCCACGGTGATCGGCCACTTGCGGCTCGTCACCGGCTTCATCCCCTTGCGATACAGCCAGTCGGCGATATAGCCGCTGCTGATCATGCCGATCGTGCCAAAGAAATACGGAATCGCGACCAGCCAGCCCGCGCGCGCGACGCTGATCCCGCGTTCGTGCTCGAGATAGGCCGGCAGCCAGGTCAGATACAGCCAGACCATGTAGATCACGCCCACGAAACCGAACAGAATGCCCCACGTGGTGCGCTGACCGAACAGGCTGCGCCACTGCGCGCCGGTGAGCGGCTGCGGCTTCGCCTCGTGTTCGGTGCCTTCGGCCAGATACGCTTCTTCCTCCTGCGTCAGCGCGACTTCCGAGCGGTTGCGGTAAGCCACATACCAGCCGAGCGAGGTCAGCACGCCGAACACGCCGGTCGCGATGAACATCTCGCGCCAGCCGAGCGTCAGCATCAGCGCCGTGAGAATCGGCGGCGCAATCGCCGGGCCGATCGTGCTCGACGCGACGAAGATGCCGGTCGGCGCCCCTCTGTCGCGCAGTGCGAACCATTCGCTGATCACCTTCGCGCCTGCCGGGAACTGCGGCGCTTCACCGATGCCCAGGCAAACGCGCGCGATAAAGAATTGCTGGATCGTATGCACGAAGCCTGCCGACAACTGCGCGATCGACCAGAGCAGCATGCCGACGCCCAGCATGAAGCGGGAGCCGAGCCGGTCGAGCAGCACGCCGACCGGCAGCTGCGCGAACGCATACGCCATCGAGAAGGCCGACAGCAGCAGCCCCATCTGCGCGGCAGACAGCCCCATTTCACCGCGAATCGTGCTGTTCGCGATGGACAGCGCACTGCGATCCAGATAGTTGATGCAGCCTGCCAGCGTCAGAAAAAAGATCGAGATCCGCTGGATGCGGCGCAGCTTCTTGCTTGCCTGCATGGTGAATGTCTCCGGTTTGCTTTTTGGAATGTGCCGTCTGTGCGGCTGCTTGTGCCTCGGTTACCCGCCCGAGCGCGGCGTCTTACATCGATGCTTCGAGCATCGCGACGTAATCGCTTTCCGATGCCACGCGCGGATTGGTCTTGTGGCTGTGATCCTTCAGCGCGCCCTTGACGATGTCCGGGAACATCTCGCGCGTGACGCCCAGTTGCGCGAGGCCGGTCGGCAAGCCGAGCCGTTCGGTCATCGCGCGCAACGACGGCGCAACTTCCGCGCCGCTGCCGAGCCCCATCGCCTTCGCGAGACGGTTCAGCTTGTCCTCGTCGCGCACCGTCGGCGCGTCCTGGTTGAACTCGATCACGGCCGGCAGGAAGATCGCATTCAGCGTGCCGTGATGCAGGCGCGGATTGATCCCGCCGAGCGAATGGCTGAGGCTGTGCACGCACCCGAGCCCCTTCTGGAACGCCAGCGCGCCCTGCATCGATGCGCTCATCATGTTCAGGCGGGCCGTGCGATTGTCGGGCTGATGCGTGACGCGCTCGATGTGACGCCATGCGCGCCACAGGCCGTCGAGCGCGATGCCGTCCGCCGGCGGATTGAACGCGGGCGCGAGGAAGGTTTCGATGCAGTGCGCGATGGCGTCCATGCCGGTCGCCGCGGTCAGCATCGACGGCAGACCGAGCGTCAGCGCCGGATCGCAGATCGCGACCTTCGGCACGACGAACGGCGAGATTACGCCGACCTTGCGGCCATCGTCGAGAATCAGGATTGCGCCGCGACCCACTTCGCTGCCAGTGCCTGCGGTCGTCGGCACGGCGATGACCGGCGCCGTCCGCGACGTGATGCGCGCGAGGCCGCCTTCGATCACGGCGAAGCTTTGCAGCGGGCCTTCATGCGTCGCGCAGACGGCCACGCCTTTCGCGAGATCGATCGCCGAGCCGCCGCCCACCGCGACGATGCCGTCGCAATTGCCGTCACGGTACGCGGCCACCGCGTCGCGCACCGCGGCCTCGTTCGGATTCGACGGCGTGCCGTCATAGATCGCCACCGGCGTCGCGCTCGCGAGCGCGTCGAGCACGGTGTCGATGATGCCCGCGGCCCGCACGCCCTTGTCGGTCACGATGAGCGGACGCTGGATGCCGATGCGCGCGCATTCCTCGTTAAGCAAACGGATGGCGCCGAAATCGAACTGGATCTGCGTGATGTAGTTGATGAGGGACATGGCAATGAGCGTCAGTTATAGTGAGTGCGAATGTCGGCGCGCCTGAGCAATGGGTGAAAACCCTCTCAGTGCGTGAATAACAGGACATTCTCTTGCTAGGCAGGTGCCAGTATAGGGAGCACGCCAATGCTCGGTAATTGAGAGTATTTGATACTGATATAACTTTTTATCAAGCCTGGTAGATGAACGAGTGTTATATTGAGCCCGCCCAAAAAACCGAGCGCGCCCGCTATCGGTATAACCCACCGCCAAATCCGCATGACTCCGTCACTCAACTCGATCGTCTCGCGGCTGCACCTGAAGCAGTTGCGCCTGCTCATCGCGCTCGGCGATCACGGGTCGCTGCTGAGCGCGGCGAAACAGGTGTCGCTGACGCAGCCGGGCGCCAGCAAGGCGCTGCAGGAAATCGAAACGACCTTCGGTACGCCGCTGTTCAATCGCACGAATCGCGGGCTCGAGCCGAACGAGGTCGGTCATTGCGTGATCCGCTATGCGCGGCTGATTCACACCGATCTCGCGCATCTTCGGGAGGAAATCGTCGGCATCATGCGCGGGCACGGCGGACGGGTGTCGGTCGGCGTGATCATGGGCGCCGTGCCTCAACTCACCGACGCGGTGTCGGCGCTGATTGCTCAGCATCCTGAAATGTCGGTGGAGATCGTCGAGGACACCAGCGCGACGCTGCTCAGCCTGATCGATGCCGGCCGGCTCGATCTCGCCGTGTGCCGGACCACGATCAGCCAGACACCACAGCTTTACGAGAGCATCAAGGTTCAGGACGAAACGCTGGCGGTGATCGCGAACATCCATCACCCGCTGTGCAACGCGACGCAACTCACGCTGAAGGATCTCGCGGATTTTCGCTGGGTCGTGTATCGCGCCAACATGCCGATGCGCATGCTGCTCGAACGGGAATTCCTCGAAGCCGGGATTCGCTTCCCGCTGCATCTGCTCGAGACGACCTCGGCGTTCGCCACGCTCACCCTGCTGCAGAACAACCCGAGCTTCGTCGCGCTGGTGTCGATCGACGTCGCCGAGTTTTTCTCGTGTCACGGCATCACACGCATCCTGCCGGTGCCGCTCGCGTCGCGAAGCGAGCCGTACGAGCTCGTCACGCGCAAAGGTGCGCCAATTTCGCCCGGCGCAAAGCTGCTGATCGAGCGGCTTCTGGCGACGTCGGCCGGGGATAACGGCGATAGCGGCAAGCCTGCCGGCGACGACGCGCAATCGCATTGAACGACCGCCTGAACAACAACCGCTGACCGCCGGGCATCGCAACCGCCCGCTCGGCGCCCGAATTCCGTGGTCCGCGCGGCCTCGTCATGAAATCGGACAGGCACACGATCCCCGCGCCGTCGAGCGCGAGTTGCCTGAGCGGCTCGCCGCTCGATGCCCGAATTGACGGCGTGATCCGGTACGGCTCACCGTCCGGGCCGTCGATTTCCGGCAATCGCATCGGGCGGTAGTCGTTAAGGTTTATTCGAGTCGTTAAGGTTTATTCGATGCCTGCCATCGGCCGCAGGAATGTGCATGCCTCCGCGCGTGTCGGCAGGCGTCGAATAAGCCCGATGGAGGAAACCGCGGAGTGCCCCAATGCGGTTGAAGGCTTTGCGGCTATGGCGATTGATAGGCCGGGATGGTCAGTGGTGTCGGATTCGGCAGGGTCAGGCGGGGTGCCGGACGGTCGCTAACGCCAGAGCGAAGCGGTAGAGTCGTGCATTCACGAGGATGAAGCGGGCGGGCGAAGCGCTTCGCGAAGCGACACGCGCAAACGTCCGCTCGTGGGCCGCGTTGCCGCAAAGCCGACGCTCGGTTCGGATATCGGGGAACCGTGGAGTTCATGTCTGCTCCCGGCGCATTGGCGGTGCGCGGATCGGGGCGCTGCGCGCGAGGATGTCGACGACGATCATCGGTGCGCCGCAGTGCCGGCAGATGAAGACGGGCCGGGTTTCGATGGTGGCGTTGTCCGGTGACGGGCTGATCCCGGGGGCGACGTGCAGCAGATCGCGCACCCTGGCGAGCCTGGCGCGGCGCACCGGGTTGGCGAGCAGCCCGTAGTGACGGATGCGATGGAAACCGCCGGGTAGCACATGGAGCAGGAAGCGGCGTATGAATTCGCCGGCTTCCAGGGTCATGGTCTTGTAGCGGGTGCGTCCCTTCGCGCGGTAGTCCTTCCAGCGGAACGTCACACCGCGCTCATCGAAGGCGACGAGGCGCTGGTTGGAGATGGCAACGCGGTGCGTGTAGCGTGAGAGGTACTCGAGCACCGCGTTCGGTCCGGCGAACGGGCGCTTGGCGTAGACCACCCATTCGCAGCTACGCAGCGGCGCAAGCCACCGGGCAAAGGTGGCGGGATCAGCGAGCCCGGTGTACTCGCCGAAGAACTGCAGCTGGCGATGCCGGTGGGCCACTTCGAGCGCGTCGAGGAAGCGCCGGCGAAACAGGCGTGAGAGCACGCGCACGGGCAGAAAGAAGCCGGGCCGGCAGGCGATCCAGCGCTCGCCGTCGGGCGAGAGTCCGCCGCCGGGGACGATGCCGTGCACGTGGGGATGATGCGTGAGCGCCGAGCCCCACGTGTGCAGCACGAGTGTGGCCCCGATCTGCGCGCCGAGATGCCTGGGATCGGCGGCGATCGTGCGCAGCGTGTCGGCGGCGATGTCGAGCAGCAGGCCGTAGATGATCCGTTTGTTGTACCAGGCGATCGCACTGACGGGCGCGGGCAGCGTGAAGACGACGTGGAAGTATTCGACGGGCAGCAGATCGGCCTGGCGTGCCTCCAGCCAGCGGTGTGCGGCGCTGGCCTGGCACTTCGGGCAATGCCGGTCCCGGCACGAGTTGAAGGACACCTCTGTCCTTGCGCAGCCTGAACAGCGCAGCACATGTCCGCCCAGCGCCGCGGTGCGGCACCGTTCGATGGCTGACATGACCTTCAGCTGCCCCAGGCTCAGGTGTGCCGTGGTCCGCCACGCTGGCCCGTGGCTGCGGAAGATGTCCGCGACCTCCAGCATGAGGCGCTACAGCGCGCGGGCCTACTCGGCGGGCAGACGGTCCAGCGGACTGGTGACCTCGTGCAGCAGGTCGGTGGCCACCTGGACATAGAGCGCGGTGTTCTCGAGCTTCGCATGGCCAAGCAGCACCTGGATCACGCGGATATCCACCTTCTGTTCGAGCAGGTGTGTCGCGAAGCTATGCCGCAGCGTGTGCATGGACACGCGCTTGTCGATGTGCGCCGCCTCGGCGGCGGCATGAATGGCGCGGTTCAGCTGTCGCGTGCTCAGCTGATCGAGCGGATCGAGCCCGGGAAACAGCCACCCGCCATCGAGCATCTTGCCCTGCGCACGGGCCACGCGCCACCACGCACGCAGACGCTCGAGCAGCACCGGCGAGAGCATCGCGTAGCGGTCGCGGCGGCCCTTGCCCTGCTCGATACGCAGGGTCATGCGTTCGCTGTCGACGTCGGTGACCTTCAGCGCGACCACTTCGCTGGCGCGTAGCCCCGCGCCGTACGCGACCGACAGCGCGGTCTGGTGCTTGAGGTTGCCGGCCGCCTCGATGAGCCGCCGCACTTCATCGGGACTGAGCACGACGGGCAATATGCGGGGCACACGCACCGGTTGCATCCTGACCATCAGCTCGGGCCGGTCGAGCGTGACCGTGAAGAAGAACTTCAGGCCAGTGATCGCGTGGTTCAGCGACACGGCCGACGTGCCGTGGTCGACCAGATAGAGCTGGTAGCGCCGCAGGTCCTCGACGGTGGCCGTGTCAGGTGAGCGCCCGAGAAACCGCGCGAACTCACGCACGATGTGCAGATAGATGTCCTGCGTCTTGGGGGCAAGCTGGCGCATGCGCATGTCGTCGATCATGCGCTGGCGTAATGGGCTGGCGTTTGCCGGTAAGGAGGTCATGATTCGGCTCCTGTTGAGGAACGAGGCGGATTGCCTCACTCGCCAACATAAAGCCACGTGACCGGCCTCTCCCTGGCCTCCAGCGTCGGACCGGAGCCCCTACCGCGCGAGCGGTTTAGTCCTTCGACCCCGAACGGATCTTGGACTCACCGCGACCACATCGCCAGCTTCCAAGGTACAGCGGTCATTCATCCCTCGTTCCGGACGGCAAATCATATGCGACCGCGCAGAAGCCAAGTGACCATAGAAACGATTGATTTCGAATGCCGATCAGGGTGAGACTACGCTTCTCCCGGGCAGTGCAGGAGATTTCAAGTGCGTGATCTCAGCGACTTCGACATCCTAAGCCTTCCCGGCACACACAGCTCCGGTCCTGACCACTGGCAGACGCATTGGGAAGCAGTATTCCCAAACATGCGCCGGGTGGAACAGGAGGATTGGGACGTTCCTGTCTATGACGATTGGTCTCGTCGACTGACCGAGGCGGTGGACCGATGTCGACGGCCAGTCCTGCTTGTCGCTCACAGTCTCGGTACTGCGCTTGTTGCTCGCTGGGCGCAAGAAGCTAACTCTCGAACAGTGGCTGGTGCATTCCTGGTCGCGACGTCAGATGTCGATCGGCTTGCCGCAACGCCGGGGTATCGAATGCGCGGCTTTGCTCCGGCGATTACGAAGCGGCTTCCATTCCCCACGATGGTCCTCGCAAGCCGTAACGACGACCGCGTAACCTTTGAACGGGCGCGGGCCTTCGCCTCGGCATGGGGATCGAGTTTTGTCGACGTTGGCGCACTTGGCCATATCGGGTCAGCGGCGCAACTTGGTCTTTGGCCGCAAGGACTGGTTTGGTTGGGACAGTTCATTGCATCTGTTTCGTGAGAGCATCGTGATGCGAACCTTGCCCCCTCTACCTTGGCGAGGCGCTTACCCCTATTCGCTATCCGGACGCAGCCGCTCCAGCGGTTCCAAGGACGTTCGCATCTGCTCAAGCGCCACGATCCAATCTTCGAGTTCCACAAGCACCGCATCGGCTTGCTCGACCAGCGTCGGTCCATCGGTGCTGTAGGACAGGCTCGCGCCGTTGATCACCGTATGCGCCATGCCGTGCACACGCAGCAGATCGTCGCGCAACCCGTCCGGCGCGCAGCGTGCACGGATGCCATCGAGCAACTCCACTGCGTGCAAGATGGCGCGGGTGTCGAAGGTCTGCTGCAGCGACTGCAACGCATCACTGTCGACGTCGCCGTAGGGGGTGTTGGTCTCAGGCATGGCGTGCTCTCCGAACAGCCCGGGCTGGCTCAGCGAATAAGCCATCCCGAATCCAGGCCTCTGGCATGCGCTCCAGGTGCAGCTTGTAGTCGCCGAAGCGCTTGATGTTGCTGGTCTGATACGGGCTCAGGAATTCGATGTCGGTCACCTTGACCTGCATGCCTTCGGCCACCATGGTGCGCAGGGCCTGCATCATGTCGGCGGTATTTTGCAGGATCACCGCCGAGGCAATCAGGTCGTTGTAGCGCAGGCGCTTCTGCTGCTCGTCCGGGTCGTTCTCGGGCAGCGCATCGCCGCCGAACGAGAACCACTTCGCGAAACCGTTGTACGACTCGATCTTGTTGGTGGTGGCGGTGACTTCCTGACGCATCTCGCGGCTGCCGATCCATTCGAGTAGGTACACGGTACGCACGACCCTGCCCAGTTCCTGCGCGGCCAGGTACAGCCGGTTCTTGCGGCTCTCCGAACCCAAACGGCGCAGCAGCAGAGGCGAAGAGATGGTGCCGGCCTGGATCGACAGCGCGACCTGCATCAGGTCCTGCCAGTGAAAGGCAATCAGATCCCAGTCGACGACCTCCGAGAACAGCGGTTCGATATGCTTGTACTTGAGGTTCTCATCGGCCTTGTACAGATCCAGCGCCTTCCAGTTGCGGATGCGGGGCATCAGGTGGATGCCGAGCAGGTGGGTGAAAGCGAACACCGCGGCCGACTGGCCCTGGGTGTCGGCGTGCACGGTGTCGGCTTCGACGCTCAAGTTGGCCTTGAGCAGGCCCTCGATGACATAGATTGCCTCCCACACGCCGGGCGGGATGAAGTGCCGGAAGACGGCAATGTAGTTGTCGGCCACATGCCGGTAGGCCACCGCGCCCATCTTGCGATAGCGGAAGTGGTAGCCGGCCAGCAGATCGTTGTCGTAGAAGTCGTACTGGGTGCCGTCGGCGGCCACCGTCTTGCCATCGCCCCAGTGCTTGGGCAAATCCAGGCGCAGGTACAGCTCGATCAGCTCGCGCTGCGCGGTTTCCAGTCGCTCCAGGCTCATGTGCCGGCGGTTCACGAACGACATCATATGCGGCGTGACGCGATCGCCCATGTGGCGCGCGGCCTGGGTCGGCCCCAAGTTGCAACCCATCGCGAAGATCGTCAGCAGATAGCGCTCGGCAGCGTTGCGGATCTTGGGATCGCTGCCCGATAGCGGCCCGAAATGCCGCGTGAACTGGGTCCAGTGCTCGATGTTGGCCAGCACGTCGAGCAGGTTGCGGGTCGGCATGCGGCGGATCAGTGCCTGCTGCAGCGCGACGGCCGAGGGCGGGATGTCGCGGGCGACCGTACGCTTGAGCATCGGTTCGCCGTCGGCGCTGATGGTGACGTGCTGGCGCTTGTCGGGGAAACTCTTGTCCATCGTCTGCGCGGTGTCGGCCAGCCACTGCTTGAGGTGCGCGACGAACTCCTGTGCGTTGGCCGGCAGATCCAGCTTGGCGCAGTATTCGGGCAAGCGGCGCTCGCACTCGCGCCACGGCAGCAGGTGGTCCCGATAGTCGGCAAAGGCGTCCGATCCCATCACACACAGGTCGCCCGAGCGCAGTTCGTTGACCATGTGGGACAGCACGCACAGTTCCAGGTAGCGCCGGTTGGTGGGAGGGCCTTGATGGTGCGGCCGGCGCACCAGCTTGCGCCAGCGCTCCGAGGCGAAGCTGACATCGACCTCGGCGGCGATCCACTCGCGGTGCAGGGATTCGTTTTCCAGAACGACATCGAGCGCGGCCAGCAGCGTGCGCGATTGGCTGGTCGACTCCCATTCGAGCACCCGCGCCAGGCGCAGCATGACGGAGCGGTGAGCACGGAAGTGGCGCCACAACAGCGGCAGGTAGTTGTTGCCGCTGAAGGCCCGCACTTCGGCGCAGCGCTCGCGCAGCGGCTCCAGATCCCTGTTGGGGGCGAGCAGCTTGCGGACTTGCTCCCCAATCCGGGCATCTTCGCCGCCGTCGGCAACGATGTCGACCACGCCATCCAGCACGGTGACGAGGCCTTCGAGCTTGGCACGCTGGCGGGACTGGATGTATTCGAGTTCATCGCGGGCCCGTTTGTGGATCGCGCCCATGCGACGGATGAACATTTCCGCCAGATCGTCGCGGCTGCGCACCCGCATGTGGTTGAGCAACGCCACGATCAGGGTGTAGCGCTTCTCGGGCGGAATCTCCTTGAGGTTGGCCGCATCCAAGCTCATCGCCTGGTTGGCCAACGAACGCAGCTTGGTGGCGGGCACGCCATCCAGCGCCACGGACAGATCGCCAAAGGAGTCCAGCCATTCCAGATGTTCGATCAGCAGATTCAGATGCTTGCGCGAGGGACGCCGGGCATGCCGCTTGATGTTGTTGTAGGCGGTCTGCCGGTTCGTGAATTCGCGTACAAGGAGCCGGTCCAGGCACTGCCGGTCGCCTTCGGAGAGCCGGCGGACGACGCGACGGAATAGCGCGGCCTGCGTGCGCGCGTGAATCTGCCCGGCGATGGTGTCCAGCGTCGAGAACGCCGGCAGCTCGATCTGTTGTAGGAGCAGCGCGTCGATGGTGGCGTTGATGATGTCCACCGGCTGGTCCATCGTCTCGGCGGCTTCGCGGGCGGCGCGGATTGTGACCTCATTGGCGTCCGTGCCGATATAGGGTTGGATGCCAAGATACTCGCGTATCAACGCGTAATGGCGGTACAGCATGGGGGAAACCGTGCGGTCGTAACCGAATGGCGTGTCAGGGTCCAGCCCCGCGCAAACGCGCACGTGGTCCACCACGGCAGCGGGAATCGTGTCGAGATAGGGGAAATAGTGCAACTGTTGGAACACCTTCAGCAGCACGAGCAGGCCGAGCCTGGAACTCCGGCCTCGTGTGGCACGGCCAGCCAAGTCCAATTCCTCCGCGCTCGGCGTGTAGCACGCCTGCAGTTCCTTGGCGGAGAAGACCTTCGGGAAACGCGGGTAGGCGGTACGCTCGACGGTGGCCATACAGGGATCTCGGGAATCGCTGAAGGGCCGGCCAGTCTAGCCGAGGAGGAAAGAGGAAATCCAGGGCGGCTTATAACCAATGGGCATGACCCGCGCAGAGTCACATAACCTACGGGCTTATGATAGCGGATTCGCTTATCTTGGCCAGACCCCCTCAAGGCGGCCGGGCCGCTTCGCGACAACGAAGGCTCAGGCGCTGGCGGCCTGTGGCTGGTTGAGGCGGATTCGCGGAACGCGGTTGATCGATTGGTGCGGACTTATCCCTTCTGGGCGACAAGGTTGCGCAACCCATATCGAGGTCCGCGCTAAGGTAAGCTATGACGTTCTCGCATCTTGCGAAACAACTTTACCGCTTGCTTTAGGAGCATTGTGCCGTGGTGCATATTACGGACATGAATGAAACCGCCGCCGTCGCCGAACCGGCGCTGCGATCGAGCACCACGCTCAACCAGGAGGCGTACCGGCGACTGGAGGAAATGATCGTCACCCTGGAACTCGCGCCCGGCTCCCTCGTATCCGAGTCGATCCTGAGTCGTCAACTCGGTATCGGCACTACGCCGATTCGGGAAGCCCTCCAGCGGCTCGCGCGGGAATACCTGGTGGACATCATCCCACGGCGCGGCGTTGTCGTAACCACCATTGACGTTCGCCGCCAGTTTGAGGTCCTGGAAACGCGGCGCGAACTCGACAGGCTGTTGGGCTCCGCCGCGGCGCGCCGCTCCAGTGCAACAGAGCGCGAATCGTTTGCGGAGAATCTCGAATACACCAAAAAGGCGATCGCCGCGAATGACGTGCGCGAATTCCTGCGCCTTGATGCCGAGCTCAACCAGTTGCTCTCGAAGGCGGCTCGAAACGGTACCGCGGCAGCCTTGGCGTCGACGTTGCATACGGTATCGCGTCGTTTCTGGTTTTATCACCACGACCCACGAACCGCTCTCGTCCAGATCGGACCACTGCACGCGAATCTTGTCGAAGCGATCGCATCCGGCGACCCTGCCCTCGCCAGTACGGCATCAAACCGGCTGATCGACTATTTGGTCGAGTTTGCACATGCGACGCTGCCGCATCACCCCAGCCCCGACTGATTCAATGCCGCTTCGAGAACTTATGCCGCGCCGCAACTAAGGGTTAGCCACCGGTTGCCGTCCGGGAGATTGTCGTCTTACTATGCCTCGTGTTCTGGCATGCCAGTGGCATGCCAGGTGATAACCACCTGGAGGAGACGATGGAGGCAGCAACCAAGCACTATGTAATTTCGCCACTGGCAGACGCGCTCGGCGCTGAAGTAACGGGACTGGATGTCTCGAAGCCGGTGAACCAGGAAGTCATCGATGAAATGAAGCGCGCAATCGCGAAGTACGGTGTGCTTTGCTTTCGCGACCAGATGCTCACCGAGGCAGAGCAAATCGAATTCTCGAAGCTATGGGGCCCATTGGAAGACTTTCCCGAGGAAGACAAGACCGTGGCCGCCCCCACCGTCTACCATGTTGCGAACGTCTCGGCGGATGGCCAGAACCTGCCCGAAACCGATTTTCGCGTGATCTACCAGAAGGTTAACGCTCGGTGGCATACCGACAGTTCCTACCGGTATGTCCCGGCATACGTATCGCTGCTTTATGGCATTGAAGTAATGCCGAAAGGCGCGCCGGGCGGGCGCACCGGCTTCTCCAACATGATCGCCGCCTATGCTGCACTGCCCCAGGCGCTCAAGGACGAGATCGAACCGCTTCACATGGTTCACACATACGAATTCGGCCGGCGCCTATTCCCGGAGCTGCCGCCGGTTTCGAAACACGAGAAGGAGAGCGTGCCCCCGGTAAGCCAGCCGCTGGTGCGCGTCCATCCAGAGCGCGGCAACCAGCGCTCACTGTATTTCACGGCGAACGCCGGAAACGAGATCAGTGGCTTGACGCTGGAAGAAGGGCAAGCGCTGCACAGGAAACTCGTCGAACACGTTTCGCAGCCGCAGTTCACCTACTTCCATGAGTGGAGGAAAGGCGATCTGGTCGTGTGGGATAACCGGACGATGCTGCATAAAGCGGAAGCCTATGACATGAGCAAGTATCGTCGCGTGTTTCGCCGCACCACCGTCGCGGGCGACGGTCCGGTCCTTGGGCCCTATTCGCGGGCCGTGGTCGGTAACAAGCGTGTAGCGACGTAACCGCTTCGAAGCGTCGCGCGCGCAGTGATGACGCGTGGCCCGCGCCGCCTGCATGAGTACTCGTGCTGCATGCGACGACGACCATTACCGATTTCCTTCGGCCGGCGCAGCGGGTTCCTAACCCATGCATGCGCCGGCACCAACATCACTCAAGAGTGACAAGGAGCCAGCGAATGGCTGTAGCCAAACCTTCGGCGGATGCAATGACGCCGTATCAACTGCCCTTTCCCAAGGAAGCGGCGAAGGAGATCGTCGTTGGCTCGGCGATTCCTCAGGACGAGCGCCTCTGGGTTCCTCAGGCGGAGAACGTCTGGTTCCGGCCGCTCTGCCTGAACGTATCGACCGGTTACTGGATGAATCTGCTGCGCGTACGCAAGTCGGGCGTATTGAGCCGCCACAGGCACCCGCAAGCCGTCCACGGCATGGTCCTTAAGGGGCGCTGGCGCTACCTCGAACATGAATGGGAAGCGACCGAGGGCAGCTATGTATTCGAGCCGCCCGGCGAGACCCATACGCTCTACGTCCCGGAGGATGTGGAAGAAATGATCACCTACTTCCAGGTCAACGGCGTGATGTTTTACTGCGACCCGTATGGCAACTACACCGGCTATGAAGACGTCTTCACCAAGGTTGACATGTGCCGCAAACACTTCACAGCGGTGGGTCTGGGCGAAGATTACGTCGATCAGTTCATCCGATAACAGTCAATAACACTCGACAACATCGACCGAACCCAAGGCACAAATAAAGCATCGGAGGAGACAACCATGCTTAAGAAAACATCTCGCCTCAAACATATTCAGGTGGTCGCAATCACGTTTCTGACACTGGCCGGCACCGTCAACTATCTGGATAGAAGCACCCTCTCGATCGCGAACCACTCCGTGAGTCACGAGCTCGGCCTTTCTGCGTCGCAGATGGGTTTGCTGCTGTCGGCGTTCTCGTTCGCCTATGCGTTCTCGCAACTGCCCATTGGCATGCTGCTAGATCGCTTCGGCGCGCGCGTGATGCTCGGCCTCGGCATGTTTGTCTGGTCGAGCGCGCAGTTGTGCGGCGGTCTTGTTTCGAGTCTGCCGCAATTCCTCGTGGCTCGGGTGGCGCTGGGGTTGGGCGAGGCGCCGAACTTCCCTGCGGGCGCAAAAGTCGTCAGCGAATGGTTCGCGGTACACGAACGCGGGCGGCCAACGGGCATCTTCATCACCTCCTCGACCATTGCACCGGCCGTCGCCCCACCCATGCTCACGGTCATCATGCTGGTCTTCGGCTGGCGGACGATGTTCGTCGTGATGGGCCTGCTGGGCATCGCCGTATCGATCGGCTGGTACCTCGTCTATCGGGATCGGCGAAAGGTCCCACTGGAGCAGGAAGAAGTGGCTTTTCTTGGCGCCGGCGAGCCGGAGCAGCGCGCCGAACGCCGCATGACGATTCGCGAGTGGCGCAACCTGTTTACCAAGACAACCACGTGGGGCATGATCTTCGGCAACATGGGCGTGATCTATATGGTGTGGCTGTATCTCACCTGGCTGCCCGCGTATCTTGAGCATGAACGGCATATTTCCATCGCGAACACGGGCTGGCTCGTCGCCATTCCCTACCTGTTTGGCACGCTTGGCATGCTTTCAAGCGGCTTCGTGTCCGACGGTCTGATGGCCCGCGGAGTGCCACCCATGACCAGTAGCAAGTGGCCGATCTGTGTGGGTCTCGTCGGCGCGGCGGCGTTCACTGTGCCCGCCGCTTTCACGCCGAATCTGACGCTCGCGATGATCTACCTGTGCGCCGCGATGTACTTCGTCAATCTGGCAAGCGGCGCGTGCTGGACGCTGGCGACATTCGCGGTGCCACGTCACATGGTGGCCTCACTCGCCAGTATCCAGAATTTCGGCGGCTATTTTGGCGGATCGTTTGCGCCGTTCGTGACCGGCATTGTAGTGGACCGGACACACTCTTTCGTCAACGCTTTCCTCATTAGTGCGATGGTCTCTTTCGCCGCGGCGCTGGTTTATATGTTTGTTGTAAGAGCCAGGATTGAGGATAGCGAACCCGCTGTCTCCACCGTCCCTGTTTCCGACTTCTCCTGACCAATATGACCTTCCAAACGGACCTTTTCAAAGGCAAGACCGCCGTCGTGACGGGCGGTACGCAGGGCATCGGCGCCGGCATTGCGCAATGCCTCGCGCGGCTCGGCGCGCGTGTCATCTCCGGGGGCGTCGCTCCGACCGAAGCCCAGCGCCAGGCGCTCGGCCCCGGTATCGAGGTCGTCGCACTGGACGTCAGTGATGACGCAAGCGTCGCTTCGCTCGTCGAGACAGCCGGATCGATCGACATGCTCGTCAATTGCGCCGGCATGATCCGGCGCGGTGACGAGCTTCGCATTGATGTCTTCGAGGGCGTGATCGCCGTGAACCTTAGTGGCACGATGCGCGTGTGCGCCGCGGCGCGCGAGCGACTCAAAGCGAGCGGCGGAGCGGTCGTTAACACAGCTTCCATGCTGAGTTATTTTGGCGGCGGACTGGTACCCGCGTACAGCGCCAGCAAGGGCGGTGTCGTGCAACTGACGAAGTCGCTTGCGATCGCCTATGCGGGCGACGGTATCCGCGTGAATGCGGTGGCTCCCGGCTGGATTGCGACTCCATTGACTGAGGCGCTGCAGAACGATGAGAGCCGTTCGCAAGCGATCCTTGACCGCACGCCGATGAAGCGCTGGGGCCAGCCCAACGATATCGCGCAAGTCGTCGCATTCCTATGCTCGCCGGCGGCAGCGTTCATGACAGGTGCCGTCATACCGGTTGATGGCGGATATCTGGTGGCATAGCTGACCGCTTTTCAGGCACCGCGCGCTAGAACGAGCATGGAACAAGGGACGGAGCATAGTAGCGTGCAATTATCGGCGGGGCGCGACCGATACCGGACGGTGGAGCGGGTGCAGCTCGCATCGTCGGTAGCGCCCTGGAGGAGGGTTCTGTCGGGTAGCTGGGCGCGGTTACCCGCGTCCAGCCCCCTCAGAACCGTGCATGGGTCTTTCGATCCACACGGCTCAAGCCTCTGCAAAGGCATCTCTCGACACCCGGCTTCACAACGGTATTTTCGGCAGACTAATGATCTCTACGGCAATCGAGATGGTGTACTTGAAGATTGCTTGCTGCGTCCGATCCGCCTTCGGTTCGTTTCACGATACAGCGAACACCCCAAGTGATGCCCGTCGTTATGGGTTCCTGACAGTCAGGACACAGGCCGTCCTGCCGGAGCCAGACGCGGTACAGCTTCGCACGGCCTTTTGACGAGTTGCGCATTTTCGTGCCCCATCGGGACTCGAAGTACGGTTCCCATTTTGGGTCGTGTGGATTGGCGTTGGCTCTGATCTTGACATGCCGCTGGATTGGCGTATCCAATTCTCGTAGCAGGGTAAGCTCGCGTTGCGTTCCATCCTCTTGTTTTTCTGTGACGGCGAATACCCAGTTCCGGGCACCCCGAGTTCTGAAGTATTTTTCCTTCACCCAGGAGGCTCCCTTGTTCGGGTGCCTTCTTACCGCCCATCGCCATAGCATTGACCAGACATCGTCATCAACCCGAGCGAAGGTTTCCTTGGCGACTACATGGCGGTGGTAATTCGCCCATCCACGTAATACCGGATTGAGCAGCCTTATCAGGTTTGCCTGTTTAGCCGTCTTGTTGGCCTTGATGACTTCACGGATTTTGTCAAGATGCGCTTTGACGTTCGCTTTGGACGGCTTCATGAGCAGCTTGCCGTTGTACTTGCGAATGTTCCATCCGAGGAAGTCAAACCCCTCCCTGATATGCGTTATTCGGGTCTTTTCTGGCGATAGCACTAACCCGCGTTCCGCCAGAAATTCAACCACTGCGGGCTTAACCTCCTGTTCCAGCCATTCCTTCGAACTGCCTGTAATAATGAAGTCGTCCGCGTAACGCACCATGTTCATTTTCAGACCTGCCCGCCGTGCCTGCGGAAACTTCTCCGCCAACCTGGCTTCGAGACCGTCCAACGTCATGTTAGCCAAGACAGGGCTGATAATTCCCCCCTGCGGGGCACCTGCCTCGGTCGGGAAGAGTTCGTTCTGGTATACGAATCCCGCCGTGAGCCACTTCTTGAGGATCGCCTTATCCGTGGGGATATGGGCGAGCATCCAGTCGTGACTGATTTTGTCGAAACAGCCTTGAATGTCGGCCTCTAGCACCCATTGCGCACTCGTCTTTTGCGCAAGAGAGGTGAAGCATTGTTCTCCTGCATCAGCGGTTGAGCGCTCCGGCCTGAACCCATAGGAGTTCAGATCGGCGGTGGTTTCCGCAATCGGTTCCAGTGCCAGCAAATGTAATGCTTGCATGGCTCTGCACTTCATGACGGGTATGCCGAGCGGCCTCGTCTTGCCGTTTTTCTTCGGAATCAATACTCTCCGAAGTGGAAGGGGCGAATAGTCCCGCCGCTTCAACGACGCGATCGCGTTGGTCTTTGCCCCCGGTGTTTTCCACGTTACCTTGTCCACCCCGGGGGTGTTCCTGCCTTGATTTTCAGTCACCCGCTTCACAGCTAATGCCTTGAACCGCACCGGGAATCGTGGAGGCCGGTTGGTTTAAGTTAATGCAGGCACTTCAGCAGCATTTCTGAGTTGCCTGTAGTAGTTTGCCTCAGCCTCGGCGGGCGGGATATAGCCGAGCGGTTCCATCAGCCGATGATGGTTGTACCAGGCGACCCATTCCAGCGTTGCCAGTTCGACGGATTCCCTCGTTTTCCAAGGAGCGCGCCGATGAATCAGTTCCGTCTTGTAGAGACCGTTGATCGTTTCAGCCAGCGCGTTATCGTAGCTGTCGCCACGGCTGCCGACGGACGGCTCGATACCCGCCTCGGCCAAACGTTCGCTATACCGAATGCTGACGTATTGAGCCCCCCTATCGGAGTGGTGTATCAAGGTCCCATCGTCGCCCGGTTGGCGCGCGTACAGCGCCTGTTCGAGCGCATCCAGAACGAAGTCCGTGCTCATCGACGAACTGACGCGCCAACCGACGATGCGACGGGCAAACACGTCGATCACGAACGCCACGTACAGCCAACCCTGCCATGTCGAGACATAGGTGAAGTCAGACACCCAGAGCTGATTTGGGCGCTCAGCCTTGAACTGCCGGTTGACCCGGTCCAGCGGGCGCGGGGCGCTCGTATCGGGATTCGTCGTGCGAACTCGCTTGCCGCGAACTGTGCCTCGCAAGCCCTGCAGCTTCATCAGCCGCCCGACCGTGCAGCGTGCGACCACAATGCCCTCCCGGTTCATCTGCTTCCAGACCTTCGGCACACCGTAGACCTGCATGTTGGCCCGCCAGACACGCTTGATCTCGGGTTGCAGGACCTCATCGCGTTTGGCACGAGCGCAGCGTTTGGACGGATCACGAAGCTGCGCAGCATGGCGTCGGTAGCCCGACGGGGCGATCCGCAATACCTTGCAGATCGGCTCGACCCCGAAGGTGTCGCGATGCTGATCAACGAAGGCCTTCAGGACTTGAATCGGCGGTCGAGCTCCGCCTGGGCGAAAAACGCGCTCGCCAGCTTGAGAATCTCGTTGGTACGGCGCAGTTCCTTGACCTCACGCTCCAGGGCCTTGATGCGTTCACGCTCGGCCGTGCTCACGCCATCACGTTCCCCACGATCGATCTCCTCGCGCTTGACCCAATCCAGCAGCGTCTGCGGCGTACAGCCGATCATCGGCGCAATCGATTCGACCGCCGCCCACATCGACGGATGTTCGCTACGCTGCTCACGTACCAGACGCACTGCGCGCTCCCGGACTTCCGGGGAAAACTTGGTTGCCTTCTTGTTCATGGCTCGATTCTCTCAAGAATCCGAGCCTCCACAAAATTCGGTGCGGTTCAGCCTTGCCGCTGAACGAGTGGGTCAGCAACCATTGCAAGGCTTTCACCTTGTTATGGCGGCCAGCCTGTAACGCCTTCACCATACGCGTCTGCAGCCTTCTTACGTGTCGTTGGACCTTGGCCCAGTTGATGCCGTCCCACGTCGCGCTAGAAGGTGCACATGCCTGTTGGAGCGGCCCCACGTATCTGAGGACACGAGGACTCTCTTAAAATAAGGGATAGTCTTGTGCCTATCAGTAAGCCTAGTCATTACGTGGAAAGCATCGAAATTCTGACCGAGC
>NZ_SCNZ01000058.1:0-47073 GCF_005502655.1 Burkholderia sp. 4NA327C6
CGCCACCCCTTACCGTCATCCACCTGAACGGCCCGATCAACAGCGGCAAGACGACGATCGGTGTCGCGCTCGCACGCGTGCTGCCCGACGCGCGCTTCATCGACGGCGACGATCACGATGCGCCCGAAGATGCGCCGTTCGACGTGCAGTGGGCGATCGCGCTCGAACGTCTCGTCACGCAGATCACCCACGCACGCGAGCGTCATCTGGTCATCGCCTATCCGATCGGCGAGCCGGAATTCGAGCGGCTGCGCGCCGCCTGCGATGCATGCGGTGCGCGGTTGTACGTCGTGACGCTCGCGCCGCCCGAAGCGATCGCGTCGTCGAATCGCGGCTCACGTGCGTTGACGGACTGGGAGCGCAACCGGATCGCCGAGATGTATCGCGAAGGCTATGCGTCGCGGCCGTTCAGCCAGATGGTGCTCGAAACGTCCGATGCGACGCCCGACGCTTGTGCGGCGAGGATTGCGCAGCACGTCGCGGCGACGGAGTCTTGAACGGCACACCGGCACGCAGATACCTCGCAGCAGCCAGCAAAATGCCATTTCTCCGGCCTGGATTGGAAAACGTTTACTCTCCCGACACTTCTTGCTAGCATCGTCCTCGATCGGCCTGGCCAGATTCACGGAAAGCCGATTGAAAGCCTTGAAATTTCCGCAATTCCCGGCATCTCTGTTCCAACTTCCGAGCCTCACCTGCTTTCTGTATTTTGGAGTGCTTTCTACGGGCAACCGATCTCGCTCCGACGATCGCGCGCCTTAAAAGGAAAACGTTATCCAACAACGTGGCGCCCAGCCACGGACCATCAGAGAGAGACACCATGAAGAACAGGATCATCCCGTGCGTCGTCGCCGTTCTGTCCGTTGCGTGCCTGTCCGCGTGCGGCGGCGACGATCCGGCCAGCCCGGCCGCCGCCGCCCGCCAGCAGGCCACCGCGATGGCGCTCAGCCCGTCGAACCCGCCCGGCTCGAACTTCAACCTCGCGCCGTTCACGCTGCAGTTGCCTACCGGCTCGTCCGGCAAGGTCGACACCGTGAGCGGTTCGTCGCTCGCGGGCGGCTACGTGAACCCGACGTATTTCTATACGGACGCCAACGACGGATCGATGGTGATGATGGACCCGACGCAGGGCTGGACGACGTCCGGCTCGCTGCATCCGCGCACCGAACTGCGCGAGAACGCGATCTGGCCGACCTCCGGCACGAACCGGCTGAATGCGACGGTGGCCGTCACGCAAGTGCCCGATCACACGACGATCGGCCAGATCTTCCAGGGCACCGGCCCGAGCAAGCCGCTGTGCGAGCTGCAGTTCACATCCGGCGGCGTCGTGCAGTTGCTGCTCGAAAGCACCAACCAGGGCGGCAAGTCGACCACCACGCCGATCACCACGGTCGGCGTCGGCAAGCAGTTCAGCTACGCGCTGAGCCTGAGCGGCACGACGATCACCGTCACAGCGAACGGCACGACGAAGACCTTCACGATGGATTCGAGCTTCGACGGCGAAAGCTTCTACTTCAAGGCGGGCGACTACGACCAGACGGCCGTGTCCGGCACACCGCTGACGACGCCCGGCACCGTCGTGAAGTTCTATGCGCTGACGCTCACGCATGGCTGATCGCTCGGCAAGACGCATGAAGCCGGACGGGCGCACATCATGCGCGGCCGTCCGGCGTTTCGATGCACGCGTCGCGCTTACGAGTGATGCCGCACACCCGGCACGACGGCTTCCTTCGCACCCTTGCGGCGCAACATCAGCGTCACCACCGCCGACACCGCGAGCGTGCCCGCCACCACATACAACCCCGCCGCATACCCGCCCGTCACGTGCTTCAACCAGCCGATCGCGAACGGCCCGACGAATCCGCCGAGATTGCCGATCGAATTGATCATCGCGATGCCCGCCGCCGCGCCGGCGCCGGACAGGAACGCACTCGGCATCGCCCACAACGGCGCCTTCGCGGCGCTGATCCCGATGTTGACGACCACCAGCGCGAGCACGGTCAGCAGCGCCGTGCTCGCCTGCCCCGCGAACACGAAGCCGATGCACGCGAGCACGCACGGAACCACGACGTGCCACGTGCGCTCGCCGGTGCGATCCGAGTGCCGCGCCCACACGATCATCGCGACGACGGCGGCGATGCTTGGAATCCCGGTGAGCAACCCCGTTTGCAGCGCGGTGAAGCCGAACTGCTTGACCATCAGCGGCGCCCAGAGGCCGAGCGTGTACAGCCCCGCCGACGTGCCGAAGTAGATCAGCGCGAGCGCCAGCACGCGCGGGTCGCGCAGCGCCTGCCACGCGCCGGCCGTATGCCCGGCATGCGTGTGGCGCGCATCGGCTTCGGCTTTCAACCTCGCGACCAGCCAGTCGCGCTCGTCCGCGCGCAGCCACGCGGCCTTCGACGGCGCATCGGTCAGGCACCTGAGCACGACGAAGCCGAGCACGACCGCCGGCAGCGCTTCGATGATGTACAGCATCTGCCAGTCGGCGAGCCCGAACATCGGCGGCATCTGCATGATCGCGCCCGACAGCGGCGATCCGATCGCGGTCGAGATCGGCGCGGCCGCCATGAACCACGCGGCGGCCACCGCGCGCTGCTTCGCGGGAAACCACAGGCTCAGGTACAGGATGATGCCGGGGAAGAACCCGGCTTCGGCCATGCCGAGCAGGAAACGCAGCACGTAGAAGCTCGTCGGCCCGGCCGCGAAGGCAGATACAGCCGACACGATCCCCCACGTGATCATCACGCGCGCGATCCAGATGCGCGCGCCGACGCGATGGAGGATCAGGTTGCTCGGCACTTCGAACAGAAAGTAGCCGATCAAGAACAGGCCGCCGCCGAACCCGAATGCGGTCGGCGACAGGCCGATCGCCTTGTTCATCGTCATCGCGGCGAAGCCGACGTTGACGCGATCGAGAAAGCTGACGAAGTAAAGCAGCATCACGAACGGAATGATGCGCCACATCAGCTTCCGCGCGACGCGGGTTTCCAGATCCGCTTGCATGTGTCTCCTCCTTCGAGGTCGAGCCGTCGAGCCGGGCTCGGTGTATGAATGCTCGCCGGCGCCGCGGCGAAGCGCGTGGACCGGCGCGCCCGGCTCGCGTCGGGCGCGCGAGTCTCGGGGCAGGAAAATCCCGGGGGGGCGATGAACGGGCGACGAACGGTTACTGGGAGCACACGCACGCGCGCCGCCTGCCCATCGCCACCCTTGTCATCAGGCTGCGACCACCGCGTTCGCGACGCGCTCGCACACAGCCGCCGTCACCTGCGCGGTCGTCGCGCTGCCGCCGAGGTCGCGCGTATGCAGTGACGGGTCGGCCGTCACGGCCTCGATCGCCTGCATCACGCGCGCGGCGGCTGCCGTTTCGCCGAGATGTTCGAGCAGCATCACGACCGACCAGAACGTGCCGACCGGATTCGCGAGCCCCTTGCCCATGATGTCGAACGCGGAGCCGTGGATCGGCTCGAACATCGACGGATAGCGGCGCTCGGGATCGATGTTGCCGGTCGGCGCGATGCCGAGGCTGCCCGCGAGCGCGGCGGCGAGATCGCTGAGGATGTCCGCGTGCAGGTTGGTCGCGACGATCGTGTCGAGCGACGCCGGCCGGTTGACCATGCGCGCGGTCGCCGCATCGACGAGCTCCTTGTCCCACGTGACGTCGGGGAATTCCTGCGCAATCTGCTTCGCGATCTCGTCCCACATCACCATCGCGTGCCGCTGCGCGTTGCTCTTCGTGATCACGGTCAGCAGCTTGCGCGGGCGCGACTGCGCGAGCCGGAACGCGAAGCGCATGATGCGTTCGACGCCGGCGCGCGTGAGGATCGACACGTCGGTCGCGGCCTCGATCGGGTGACCCTGGTGCACGCGGCCGCCAACGCCCGCGTATTCGCCTTCGGAGTTCTCGCGGACGATCACCCAGTTCAGGTCGTCGGGCCCGCAGCGCTTCAGCGGCGCGTCGATACCGGGCAGGATGCGCGTCGGGCGCACGTTCGCGTACTGGTCGAAGCCCTGGCAGATCTTCAGGCGCAGCCCCCACAGCGTCACGTGATCCGGCACGTCGGGGTCGCCCGCCGAGCCGAACAGGATCGCGTCCTTGCCGCGCAAGGCGTCGAGGCCATCGGCCGGCATCATCGCGCCGTGCTGGCGGTAGTAGTCGGCACCCCAGTCGAAATCCTCGAACTCGAACGCAAAGCGGTCGCTGCCGCGGGCCAGCGCTTCCAGCACCTGCTTGGCCGCAGGCACCACTTCCTTGCCGATCCCGTCGCCGGGAATCGTTGCGATACGGTAGGTCTTCATGCGCGCATCCTCGATTGATCGTCAGCGTGGATGCACTTTACCGAACCGGCAGTGCGGGAACCGGTGCTAGACTCAAAGCATCTTTAACTTGAATTCATGAATCGCGACATGGCGGATACCGTCCAGCCGGCCGATCTCGGCTTCTTCTCGACGCTGGCCGCGTCGGGCAGCCTGAGCGCGGCCGCGCGCGAACTCGGGCTCACCGCGGCAGCCGTCAGCAAGCGGCTCACGCAGATGGAGCGGCGCGCGGGCGTGACGCTCGTGAACCGCACGACGCGGCGCATGATGCTGACGCCCGAAGGCGACGTGTATCTTGACTACGCGCGCCGGATCCTCGACCAGATGGACGAACTCGGCGAACTGCTCGGCAGCGCGAAGCAGCGCCCGAAGGGGCTGCTGCGCGTGAACGCGACGCTCGGCTTCGGGCGTAACCAGGTCGGCCCCGCTATCTCGCGCTTCGTCGCGCGTTATCCGGAGGTATCGGTGCAGCTGCAGTTGTCGGTGATGCCGCCGCCACTCACCGACGACGCGTTCGACGTATGCATCCGCTTCGGCGAGCCGCCCGATACGCGGGTCGTCGCGCGGCGGCTCGCGCCGAACCGCCGGCTGCTGTGCGCGGCGCCCGCGTATCTCGCGCAGCACGGCACACCAACGACGCCGCACGACCTGACGCGCCACAATTGCATCGGCATCCGGCAAGGGGACGAAGGTTACGGAATCTGGCGCCTGTCGAGCGGGCGCGGCACGGCACGCCACACGGAGGCCGTGCGGATCAACGGCAACCTGACGACGAACGATGGCGAGATCGCCGTGAAATGGGCGCTCGACGGGCACGGGATCCTGATGCGCGCGGAATGGGATCTGCGCGACTATCTCGCCGACGGCCGCCTGGTCGTCGTGCTGCCCGACCACGAGACGCCGAGCGCCGACATCTATGCGGTGTATGCGCAGCGTCACCAGATGTCCACCCGGATTCGGGCGTTCGTCGATTTTCTGGCGGACGAGCTGGGACAGTGATCGGAACGCAGGAAACGACGCACGCCGATTCATGAGAGACAAACGTGCGGCTCGGTCAAAAGAGCCAATATTTCAGCTGTTTCGTCAAATAATCGCCAGAATATTGACACTTTCATATGAGCCGGCAGCCGCCGGATTCGCGCCGGGCCGCCGCCCTCCGCTCCGCCGCGGCAACCCGGCGGGATCATCGATGCGCTTCCGTTATCTCGTCGGTCAAGCGAGCGCACCCACGACGATTGCGAACCATTGACCGCGCCTGACCCGACACTTGCTGATCAAGCTGCGGCCATCTGGGCGTCCACCTGATCAGCCCTGTCCGCGGCACCCACCGTCTGCCGCCACACCCGTGCGGTGATCATGCCTGCATGGCCGCTCACCGCCGCCTCGAAACGCTCGCCGATCCATTCGACGAACGCGCGCACGCCGGGCGACACGTGCGGCCGCTTCACATACACGGCCGACACCGCGATCGCGTCGGGCCGCCAGCGCGGCAGCACTTCGCGCAACCGCCCCGCATCGATCAGCGGCTGCGCGGCGACACGCGGCGGCTGGATCAGCCCGAGACCGTGCATGCCGCACGCCAGATACGCAGGCTCGTCGTCCACGCTGACGATCCCGTCCATCCGCATCTTGCGCACCGTGCCATCGACGAGGAAATCGAGCTCGGCCGTGCGCTGGCCCGGCACCGACGACAGGCTGACCGCGCGATGCGAGGCCAGATCGTCGAGCGCGCGCGGCACGCCGTGGCGGTCGAGATACGCGGGGCTCGCGCAGGTCACGCGCTCGAGCATGCCGAGCCGGCGCGCGACGAGCGACGAATCGGGCAGTTCGCCGAGCCGGACACTGCAGTCGATCGCATCGCCGACGCGATCGGCCGCGCGCCCGGATACACCCAGCGTCAGCACCAGATCGGGATGCCGCGCATGAAACGCGCCGAGCGCCGGCAGCACGATCGCGTCCGCGACCGCCGCCGGCAACTCGACGCGCAGCGGCCCGCTCGGATGCAGCGCGGCGCCGCGGATGCTGGCTTCGAGTTCGTCGACGTCCGCCGTGATGCGCACGCAGCGCCGGTAATACGCGTCGCCTTCGGGCGTCGCCCGCAGCGCGCGCGTCGTACGCACCAGCAACGGCATGCCGAGCGCCGTTTCGAGCTCCTGCACGGTCCGCGTCGCGGTGGCGCGCGAAATGCCGAGCGCCTGCGCTGCACGCGTAAAGCTGTTCATTTCGACGATGCGCGTGAAGATGCGCATCGCGCGGATCGGATTGTCCACCGGACACCCCTGCATGTTGGCCGCATGCCGCCGCGCGCGTTCGCGCACCGTGCATGCGTATCGAGGAACGCCGCGCCGCCGGCGCGGCAGAGTGGGCTCAGCCGTTCGCCGCCACGGCGCGCCGCGCCGGTTCGTCGAGGAGCCGCTGCGCCAGCGCGAGCGCGTCGTCGCGCGTGGCAGCCGCATTCAGCGGATAGCCCCACACCTTCTCGAACGCACCCGAGAATGCGTTGAGCGCCACACGCCGCGCCGCGTCGGGCTCGATCGCGATCATCGCGGGGATCCATTCGCGCGACTGCGCGCGGTTGGCCTTGCTCCACTTCGCGAGCTGCTTGCGCAGTTCGTGATCGTCCCCGCCGCGATCGTCGCCGGACGGCGCATCGTCGGTCAGAAGAACGAACGGTTCGCGACGCGCCAGCAACGTGTCGAGCTCGGCGATCAGGCGGGCGGGGTCGGTGTGCGTCGAACCGGTGTAACGCAACCAGACAAACGGGAAGTCAGTCGTGACGATTTGCATGTCGGCCCCCAGATGAGAACGATTCTCATTTTATGGATCGAGGCCTGCGGCGTCATTTATCGTCCCGGCCAACCGCTTGCTCAATCCGGCCAATCGCGCACGCATGGGGCGGCACGGCCTTCATCGTTCAGCGTTGCCGGTCGGTCAGGAATTGCGTCGGCGACTTGCCGGTTGCCTTGCGGAACATCGTCACGAAGCTGCTCGCGCTCTCGTAGCCGAGATCGATCGCGATCTGGTGCACGCGGCGGCCGGTCGTCAGCATCCGCAGCGACAGCGCGACGTGCAGCCGCCGGCGCCAGTCGCCGAGGCTCATCCCGAGTTCCTTCGCCGCGAGCCGCGTCAGGCTGCGCTCGCTGATGCCCACACGCCGCGCGAGTTCGGGCAGCGGCGACTTGTCGGCCGGATCGTCGAGCAGATGGTCGATCAGCTTGCGCAGCCGCCGGTCGGCCGGCATCGGCAGGTACAGATCCTCGACCGGCGCCGCGACGAGTTCGTCGAGGAGCGTCGCGATCAATCGCCCTTGCGGCCCGTCGACGTCGTACAGGTTCGGGAAGCTCGCCGCCTTCAGCAGCAGCTCGCGCAGCAGCGGCAACACCGACAGCGTGCAGCAACGCGCCGGCAGGTCGAGCGCGGCGTCGGGTTCGACCAGCACCGCGTAGAAGGTCGCGCCGGCCGAGCCGCGTGCCGCGTGCGGGACGTCGCACGGAATCCACACCATGCATTGCGGCGGCGCGCTCCACACGCCGCCGTCGATCTCGCAGTAGATGACGCCGCTCAGCGTATAGAGCAGTTGCGCCTGCGGATGACTGTGCCGCTCCAGCCGCCATTCGGGCTCGACGACCGAGCCGCCGAACACGACGAGCGGACGCGGCACGTGGAAGATTTCATCATCCGCTGCGGGATCGGTGGTCGATGGAAGCTTGCGCATGAAACGGTGGACGATGGAGAAAGCCGGACGCGCTGCCTGCGCGCCCTTTCGTGCTTATACCAGAAAGGCACCGGTGCGGCCCTGCCGCCGGCCGGGTGACCGGGCCGCGTCTGCAACCGCGCGGCGAAGCGAATACAATGCCCCGATCCCCCGCCGCTGCGCCCACTTTCCGGAGCCGCCATGTTCGACCTGACCACGCTGACCACCTTCACGGCCGTCGTCCTGGGCCTGTTCCTGATTCCCGGCCCCGCCGTGCTGCTCGTGCTGAGCCGCACCGTGCAGGGCGGCCGCAGGACCGGCATCCTGACCGGACTCGGCGTCGCCAGCGGCGATTTCGTGCATACGCTGTTCGCGGCGGTCGGCCTGTCGGCGCTGCTGATGACGTCGGCGCTCGCGTTCAACGTCGTGAAGGTGGTCGGCGCCGCGTACCTGATCTACCTCGGCGTGCGCGCGCTGATCGAGAAGCCGTCCGATCCGTCGCTGCCCAGCGTGTCGCCCGTCACGCCGCTCAAGGCGTACCTGCAGGCGATTCCCGCCGAAGTGCTGAACCCGAAGACCGCGCTGTTCTTCCTCGCGTTCATGCCGCAGTTCGTGCATCCGGAACGCGGCTCGACGTTCGTGCAGTTCGCGGTGCTCGGGCTGATCTTCGTCGTGCTCAGCTCGCTCTACACGACGCTGATCGCGTGCTCGATCCGCCCGCTCGGCCGCATCGTGAAGCGGCTCACGTGGCTCACGCGCTGGCAGGGGAAGATCATCGGCTCGATCTTCATCGCGCTCGGGCTGCGCGTGGCGGTGCAGCAGCGCTGATGCGCGCCCACATGACGTCTGCTCCCGCGCCCGCCGGCGAAGCCCTCTACACCGACCCGCGCCTCGTCGCGATCTACGACCTGTTCAACGCGGGCGACCAGGATTTCGCGTTCTACGCGTCCGTGATCGGTGCCGCGCGGCAACGCATCCTCGATCTCGGCTGCGGCACCGGCACGTTCGCGCGCCGGCTCGCGGCAGCCGGGCACGACGTCGTCGCGATCGATCCCGCGCCGGCGATGATCGAATACGCCCAACGCCAGCCCGGTGCCGACACCGTGCGCTGGCTTGCATGCGGGCTCGACAGCTTGCCGCCCGATGCACCACCGTTCGATGCGGTCGTGATGACCGGGCATGCGTTCCAGTGCCTGCTGACCGACACCGAAATCGACGCGACGCTGCGCGCCGTGCGGCGCGTACTCGCCGACGGCGGCCGCTTCCTGTTCGACACCCGCAATCCGCGCATCCAGCCGTGGCTTGCATGGACGCCTGAGCATTCGGCACGCAGCGTCGAGTCGCGCGAGGCAGGCATCGTCGATCTTCATCATGCGGTGCGCTCGGTGGACGGTGCGATCGTGACGTTCGACACGCACTACCGCTTCCGCCGCGACGACACGGTGCTGACGAACACGAGCCGGCTGCGTTTCATCGCGCAATCCGAATTGCAGGCGCGCGTGACGGCGGCCGGTTTCGCGTCGGCCGACTGGTGTGGCGACTGGGAGCATGCACCGTTCGATGAGGCGGCCAGCGCGGAGATCATCGCGATCTGCCGCGCGTGAGAGACGCGGTGCAGACATCACGCGCCCCTCTCATCATCACCCGCCGTCGAGCACCTGCCGCACGCCCTCCCAATCCAGCCCGAACCGCGCGAGATACTTGCGCAGCCGGTCCGCATCGTTCGGCTGCTTCTTGCTCCGCCGCGATACCGCGAACAGCGTGCGCCCGGCTTCCGACAAGCTTGCCGACACGCGGCACACGTCGAGCACGCGTTCGAGCTGCGCACTGTCGAACAGGTCGAGTTCCGCCGCACGCGCACCGAACACCGCGTCGACACACGCTTCGGACGCACCCGCTCCGCCCGGCGACGACCACGTGCGCGTCAGCCGCTCGACTTCCTGTTCGGCAAGCGCTTCGGTGATCCGCCCGGCATCGGCCAACGTCGCCATCCGCGTGACCGACGCGGACAGCTCGCGGAAGTTGCCGGCCCACGCCGCACGTGGCGACGCGGCGAACGCGAGATAGCGCCGCTTCGCCTCGACGTTGAACCGCACCTGCTCGCCCTGCTCGCGGCCGAAACGGTCGAGCTCGAATTCGAGGTTCGGTTCGATGTCCTCACGGCGCTCGGCCAGCCCCGGCAACTCGTACGTCCACAGGTTGATCCGCGCGTAGAGATCCTCGCGGAACGTGCCGGCCGCCACCATTTGCCGCAGGTCGCGGTGCGTGCCCGCGATCAGCTCGAAATCGCTGGTCGCCTCGACGTCCGCGCCGACCGGCAGGAAACGCTTCTCCTCGATCGCCTTCAGCAGCATCGCCTGCTCGTCGAGCCCGAGTTCGCCGATCTCGTCGAGAAACAGCAGGCCGCCGTCCGCCGCGCGCAGCAGCCCGGCACGCGCGGACTGCGCGCCGGTGAACGCGCCCTTCACGTGGCCGAACAGCGTCGACATGGCCGCGTCGCCGCGCAGCGTCGCGCAGTTGATCTCGATGAACGGACCCGCGAGCCGATGGCGGCCGCGCTTCAGCTCGTACACGCGCTTCGCGAGAAACGACTTGCCGGCGCCCGTCGGCCCGACCAGCAGCATCGGCGCGCGCGAACGCACGGCCACGCGCTCCAGTTGCTCGATCAGCGCGTTGAAGCGCGCATTGCGCGTCGCAATGCCGGCCTTCAGGAACGACACGGTTTCGTCGCGCTCGCGCGTGAAGCGCTGCGCGATCCGGTTGTAGCGCGACAGGTCGAGATCGATCACTGACATCGTGCCTGGCCCGCTCGGCCCTTCGTCGGTCTTTTGCGGCGGCGCCGTCTGCGCGAGACGCGCGGGCAGGTAGCGCGCCTCTGCCAGCAGGAACCAGCAGATCTGCGCGACGTGCGTGCCGGTCGTGATGTGGATCAGGTAGTCCTCGCGATCGAGATCGAACAGGTAGGCACGCGCGAAATCGTGCAGCGTGGCGTAGACCTCCTCGAAATCCCACGGATCGCGAATCTCCATCGGGATCAGCCGCACGTCGGTATGCGGCGACACACGCTCGAGATCCTGCTTCACGCGGTTCGCGAGACGCGCGTAGTTCGGCGAGTGCAACAGTTCGAGCCGGTCGATCGGCGTGTCGCGCTGCTCGCACAGCGAAATCGTCGGCCGCCAGTTGCGCCAGCGGCGCTGCGAGCCGCCGCCCTGGTCGAGCACGGTACCGAGAAAGCCGATCGCGACAGTCTTTCGCATGTTTATCTCATAGGATAAGAAGCGATCTGATTGTATCGAATTTTCCTGGTCGAGCCACCAGCGGATATTCGACACCACCCGCGATTCAAAATAATTTCCCCTTTCACTTCAACGGCTTGAGATTTTTATCGAGCATCAGGTCACCCACTGGCACGCTCCTCGCTAAATAGAAAGCGCCGGATGTCCCGCTGGCCCACGAGCCAGGGTTCAACAAGCCCTGCTGGTGCGCCGCCGCCGAACCTCGTTCGTCGCGGCAGCGCATGTCGCCATGGGCAGACGAAGGCACACGGGCGCGCCAGGCATGCCTCGTCCGGGTTCGAATCCCGGGGCGCCCATTGTTCGGAAGCTCATCAGGTCGAGCAGCCGGCGAAAGCCGGCCGGTGGCGGGTTCGAATCCCGCTCGAACACTGTCCGCAAGGACAGTCTCTTGATAGAAGCAGTACCCGCCGGCGCGGGCCGCAAGGCCCGCCGCGCGTCGGACCGGTTGCGGTTCCGCGCGATCGGCCGGACGGCCGCAAGGCCCGCGCGAAGGCGCACGACGACGCGATGCAGGATGCGCCGCCGTGCACTTCGACGCCGGGCCAGCGCGCCGCCCGCCCGATTGCGTCGCCCCGCGATCCGCACGATGCGCGTCACCCGGCGGTCATTGAAGAAAAGGACAAGAATATGTGGATGCGACATGTAGTGAAGAAGAACGAACGCGCGCTGCTGATGAATGAGGGCGATTTCGTGAAGGTGCTGGAACCGGGCGTGTTCAAGGCCTTCGATCCGTTCAAGCGTTTGTCGGTGCAGACCGCGCGTCTCGACGCGCCGCTCGCCGACGCGGCACTGGCCGACTACCTGCGTCACGACGCGCCGGACGTGCTCGCGCAGCACTTCGTCGCGATGGATCTCGCCGACGATGAAGCGGGCCTGCGCTACGAAGACGACGTGCTCGTCGAGATCCTGGCGCCGGGCACGCGCCGGCTGTACTGGCGCGGCCTGACCACGCACCGTCTGGAACGCGTCGATCTCGCGCAGGACAGCATGCTGCCGGCCGCGCTCGTGAAGCGCATCGCGCAACCGGCGCTGCGTGCGCGCGGCGTGGCGGGCCTGACGGGCGTGCTGCTGGCGCAGGTGCCGGCGTACCACGTCGGCGTGCTGAAGATCGACGGCAAGATCGAGCGGTTGCTGGACGCGGGCGTGGCAGCGTTCTGGCGCTTCAACCGCGACGTCGCGGTCGAGCTCGTCGACCTGCGTTTGCAGGCGATCGAGGTCGGCGGACAGGAAATCCTGACGCGCGACAAGGTCGCGCTGCGGCTGAACCTGTCGGCGACGTGGTGCTATGCGGACGTGCTGCATGCGTTCGGCCAGCTGCAGAAGCCGGTCGAACACCTGTATCGCGAGCTGCAGTTCGCACTGCGATCGGCCGTCGGCACGCGCTCGCTCGACGAACTGCTGGAGGACAAGCAGTCGATCGACGACGTCGTGATCGCGCAGGTGCGTGCCCGCCTCGGCCATTCCGGCGTGGACGTGCGCAGCGTCGGCGTGAAGGATATCGTGCTGCCGGGCGACATGAAGACGATCCTCGCGCAGGTGGTCGAAGCGGAGAAATCCGCGCAGGCGAACGTGATTCGCCGCCGCGAGGAAACGGCGGCCACGCGTTCGCTGTTGAACACCGCGAAGGTGATGGAAGAGAACCCGACCGCGCTGCGGCTCAAGGAGCTGGAAACGCTCGAGCGCGTCGCGGAACGGATCGACCGCATCTCGGTGTTCGGCGGTCTCGACCAGGTGCTGAACGGACTCGTCAGCATCAAGGGCGCGCAATGAACGATCAGGCACGGCGCACGGGCGCCGTGCCTCATGAACAAGGTAGCAAGGTGATGAACATGAGTGAAATGGATTACCAGGTGATGGAACTGGCGAACGGCAAGCCGGTGAAGATGTGGACGCAAGGCGTGGCCGTTGAAGACGAAGCGCGCGCGCAATTGCGCAACACCGCGCAGATGCCGTTCATCTTCAGTCACGTCGCGGTGATGCCGGACGTCCACCTCGGCAAGGGCTCGACGATCGGCAGCGTGATCCCGACGAAGGGCGCGATCATTCCGGCCGCGGTCGGCGTCGACATCGGCTGCGGGATGATGGCCGCGCGCACGACGCTGACGGCGTCCGACCTGCCGGATTCGCTCGCGGGCCTGCGCAGCGCGATCGAACGCGCGGTGCCGCACGGCCGCGCGCCGGGCCGCCGCGATCCGGGCGCGTGGGGCGACCGCGCACCGGCCGCCGTGACCGAATCGTGGAAGTCGCTGCAGCCGGGCTTCCAGCGGATCGTCGACAAGTATCCGAAGCTGGAAAAGACGAACCACTACGCGCATCTCGGCACGCTCGGCACCGGCAACCACTTCATCGAAGTGTGCGTCGACGAAGCGGACCACGTGTGGTTCATGCTGCACAGCGGCTCGCGCGGCGTCGGCAACGCGATCGGCAGCCTGTTCATCGAGCTCGCGCAGGCCGACATGCGGCAGCACATCGCGAACCTGCCGGATCGCAACCTCGCGTATTTCACCGAGGGCAGCCGGCACTTCGACGACTACGTCGAAGCGGTGGGCTGGGCGCAGGACTACGCGCGCCGCAACCGGCAGGCGATGATGGACGCGGTGATCGGGGCGGCACGCGGCGTGATCGCCAAGCCGTTCTCGGTCGACGAACACGCGGTGAACTGCCACCACAACTACGTGCAGCGCGAACGCCACTTCGGCGAAGACGTGCTCGTGACGCGCAAGGGTGCGGTGTCGGCGCAGAAGGGGCAGCTCGGGATCATTCCGGGATCGATGGGGGCGAAGAGCTTCATCGTGCGCGGGCTCGGCAACCCGGACAGCTTCTGCTCGTGCAGCCACGGCGCGGGCCGGACGATGAGCCGCACCGAAGCGAAGCGCCGCTTCACCGTTGACGACCAGGTGAAGGCAACCCAGGGCGTCGAATGCCGGAAGGACTCGGGCGTCGTCGACGAAATCCCGATGGCCTACAAGGACATCGACGCGGTGATGGCGGCCCAGCGCAGCCTCGTCGAAGTGGTGCATACGCTGCGCCAGGTGGTGTGCGTGAAAGGATAGCGCGGTGCGCGGCCGAGGGCCGGCGGCCGCGCACAACGAAAAGGAAGCAACAACAATGAAAACGGAAAAATTGACGACCGTGCGCAGCGCACATCCGGTCGACCCGGCCGTGCGGGCGCGCGTGATGGCGGAGCTTGAAGAAGTAGAGCGCCGCCACGACGTGAGCGTGCTTTTCGCGTGCGAATCGGGCAGCCGCGGCTGGGGGTTCGCATCGCCGGACAGCGATTACGACGTGCGCTTCGTGTATGCACACAAGCGCGACTGGTACCTGAGCGTCGAGTCGCAACGCGACGTGATCGAGCGGCCGCTCGACGACGAACTCGACGTCAGCGGCTGGGAACTGCGCAAGGCGCTGCAACTGCTGCGCCGCTCGAACCCGACGCTGCTCGAATGGCTCGACTCGCCCGTCGTGTATCGCGAAGACGCGCGCTGGGCGCCGCGGCTCAGGTCGCTCGCGTCGGCGTTCTTCTCGCCGGTGCGCGGGCGTCACCACTACCTCGCGATGGCGAAGAAGAACTTTCGCGGCTATCTGCACGGCGACACGGTGCGTTACAAGAAGTACCTGTACGTGCTGCGGCCGCTGCTCGCGGTGCGCTGGATCGACGCGGGGCTCGGGATGCCGCCGATGCGCTTCGTGGATCTCGTCGACGGCACCGTGCACGAGCCGGCGGCGCGCGCGGAACTCGACGCGTTGCTCGCGCTGAAGATGAGCGCGAACGAAAGCGAGTACGGGCCGCGCCGGCCGGCGATCCACGCGCTCGTCGAGACGATGCTCGCCGATGCCGAGCACGATCGCGAATACAAGCGGCCGTGGGGCGACGTGGCGATGCTCGATGCGTTCCTGCGCGACGTGGTCGACGGACGATGAAAGGTGAACGGCGCGATGCCTGAGGGCGTCGCGCCTTTTTTTTCACCCGCGCTTGTCCGCCCCATGCCGGCCAGCAACCGCCGTGCCCGCACACTACGCGTCGTCGTCGCGATCGCAACACATTGCGGCGGTATACTCGACGCTGTTCCGTAACGCGCGCCGCCGCATGCGCCGCAGCCTTCGACCCGCGCCGCTTGCTGACGACGCGCTTGCAGTCCGACGTCTTCCGCCCGCCCTTCCACAGTCGATACGAACCGTCATGTCGCACCGCCTTTCGCTCGCCATCGCCACCCTCCTCGCCGTTTCCCCGCTCGTCGCCCAGGCTCGTCCGCTTGCGCGGCCGCCGGTCGAGCGCGATTTCAAGAACTGGTCGGTCGTCTGCGACAACGGCAACCGTTGCATTGCCGAAAGCCACGCCGACGATATCGACGACGCACGCACCCGGCTGATCCTGCGCGTGACGCGCGATGCGGGCCCGGACGCACAGGCCTCGCTCGACCTCTACGCGTCGGCGCCGCTGGACCTGCGCACCGCACGCGTGGATGGCCGCCCGTTCGATGCCATGGCGGCCCAATGGCATGCATTCGGCGGCAAACCGGACGATGACGACGCGCATCCATTCCGGATCCGCACCAACGATCCGGCAACGGTTGCGGCATGGCTCACCGCCTCGCGCAATGCACAGTTGCTGAGCTTCGGCGATCCGGCGTCGGCGCAAACCGCCCGCACGCCGTTGACGGGATTGAATGCCGCGCTGCTGTTGATCGACGACACGCAGGGCCGGGTCGGCACCGTCACCGCGCTGCTGCGCCCCGGTACCCGGCCCGCGTCGTCGGTACCGGCCGCACCGGCACTGCCGCCCGCCGTCACGCCGGCACCGGCCGTCGCGGACCTGTCGGCCGCCGAGCAACGCCCGCTCGTCGACGCGGTGCTTGCGAAGTTCGGCGGTGACGTGAAGCAATGTGCGGCCGACGTCGAAGACGAAATGTCGGCGAGCGATCGCCGGAAGGCATCGCGCGCCGTGGCGATCTCCGCCGACGAGGCACTGGTTGCGATACCGTGCCAGACCAGCAGCATGTATAACCACACCGACCTGTGGTATCGCGTGCGACGGACGGCGCCCTTCACGCCGACGGCGATGAATTTCGGCGAGAACGCGAACGCGGGGCTCGATTCGGCGTCGTTCGCGAACGAACTGACCGAGGCCGGCTACGATTCCGCCAACGCGACGTTGTCGAGCAAGGTGAGGCTGCGCAGTGCCGGTGATTGCGGCTCGACCGCGTCATGGATCTTCGACGGCCGGCGCTTCGTGCTCGGCGACATCGCGACGCACGGCACCTGCAACGGCCTGTTCGACGATCAGTGGCCACGCCTGTATCGACGGGCCGATGCGGCAGGAAGCCGCTGACGCATCACCTCACGCGCCGACGATCGAGATCGAGAACCCGTCCCAGCCCTTCTGGCCGACCGTCTGCACGGCGGTCGTCGTGAGGTTCGGTGCAGCCGCGAGACGCGCGAACCCGTCGCGCACGCCGACCACGTCGGGTTCGCGATTGCCCGGATCGGCCACGCGCCCGCCGCGCACGACGTTGTCGACGACGATCACCGTGCCGGGCCGCGACAGCTTCAGCGCCGCGTCGAGATAGACCGGGTTGTTGTCCTTGTCGGCATCGATGAAGATGAAATCGAACGGTGCTTCACCCGCGTCGACGAGCCGCGCGAGGCTATCCTTGGCACTGCCGACCACCACCGTCACGACTTCCGCGAACCCGGCACGCGCGATGTTCCGCGTCGCGACCTTTGCATGCTCCGGGTTCAGTTCGAGCGTCACGAGCGTGCCGCCCGGCGGCAACGCGCGCGCGAGCCAGATCGTGCTGTAGCCGCCGAGCGTGCCGACCTCGAGAATCCTCCGTGCGCCGCGGATCGTCGCGAGCAGTTGCAGCAGCTTGCCCTGGTTCGGCGCGACGTTGATCGCGGGCAGCCCCGCCGCGTCGCTCGCCGCGAGCGCGGCGTCGAGCGCGTCGTCGGATGGCACGAGCGTCGCGGAGAAATACGCATCCACCTGGTTCCACTGGTCCTGATTCATCACGCCCCCCTTGTTTGCGGAACAGGCATTTTATGCGCCGCCCCGCCATAAGCAACAAACCATTCGTTCTAAGGGCAGGTGCGCACGTGCTCCTATAATCGCTCGACCACCACAACAACAGACGGAGCACCCATGACCGATCAGGCCGCATCGAACTGGCGCCTCGAAACCATCGCCGTGCACGGCGGTTATCGTCCCGACCCGACCACGCGCGCGGTCGCCGTACCGATCTACCAGACCGTTGCGTACGCATTCGACGACACGCAGCACGGCGCCGACCTGTTCGACCTGAAGGTCCAGGGCAACATCTACACGCGGATCATGAACCCGACGACGGACGTGCTCGAGCAGCGCATCGCCGCGCTCGAGGGCGGCATCGGCGCGCTGGCGCTCGCATCGGGGCAATCGGCCGTCACGTACGCGATCCAGACGATCGCCGAAGCCGGCGACAACATCGTGTCCGCGAGTTCGCTGTACGGCGGCACCTACAACCTGTTCGCGCATACGCTGCCGCAATACGGGATCACGACGCGCTTCGCCGATCCGCGCGACCCCGCGTCGTTCGAGCCGCTGATCGACGCACGCACGAAGGCGATCTTCGCGGAATCGGTCGGTAACCCGCTCGGCAACGTCACCGACATCGCCGCGCTCGCGGAAGTCGCGCATCGCCACGGCATCCCGCTGATCGTCGACAACACGGTGCCGTCGCCGTACCTGCTGCGCCCGTTCGAGCACGGCGCGGATATCGTCGTGCACTCGCTGACGAAGTATCTCGGCGGGCACGGCACGAGCCTCGGCGGCGCGATCGTCGATTCGGGCAAGTTCCCGTGGGCCGAGCATGCGCACCGCTTCAAGCGGCTGAACGAACCCGACGTCAGCTATCACGGTGTCGTCTACACGGAAGCGTTCGGGCCGGCCGCGTATATCGGCCGCGCACGCGTGGTGCCGCTGCGCAACATGGGCGCGGCCATTTCACCGTTCAATGCGTTCCAGATCCTGCAGGGCATCGAGACGCTGGCGCTGCGCATCGAGCGGATCAGCGACAACGCGCTGAAGATCGCGCAGCATCTCGCACGCCACGAAAACGTCGAATGGGTGAACTACGCGGGCCTGCCCAATCACCCGGACCATCCGCTCGTCGCGCGCTACCTGTCGGGCCGCGCGCCGGGCATCCTGACGTTCGGCGTGAAGGGCGGCCGCGACGGCGGCGCGAAATTCCAGGACGCGCTGAAGCTGTTCACACGGCTCGTCAATATCGGCGACACGAAGTCGCTCGCCACGCACCCGGCATCGACGACGCACCGGCAACTGTCGCCGGCCGAACTCGCGAAGGCCGGCGTGAAGGAAGAAACGGTGCGGCTGTCGATCGGCATCGAGCATATCGACGACCTGCTCGCCGATCTCGACCAGGCGCTCGCGCAGCTTTGACCGCCACGGGCGCACCGGCTTGCCGGTGCGCCCTGCATCGAACGGGTTGACCTTGAAGCGGCTTCAAGGTGTTCAATCGCCGGTTGGTGCCGGGGCTACGCCCGGCGTACACGAACCGTACAATGCAGCGGGCAGCATGATGCTGAGCCCGCTGCGGTACGCCAACCGTCCGAGAGGCCTCATGACACCGACCGCGAAGCTCGCGCTGCTCACGTTACCGCCCTTGCTGGCGGCCTGTTTCGGTGCCCTCGCGGCCGCGTGGCGCTCACCCGGCCCAAAGACTTCCAGCGTCATCCAGCATTTCACCGGCGGCATCGTGTTCGCAGCCGCCGCGCTCGAGCTGCTGCCGCAGGACCGCGCGCACGCGCTGTTTCCGGTCGTCGTCGGCTTCGTGCTCGGCATCGCACTGATGCTCGCGGTCCGCGCGCTGTCGGGCGCGATCGAGACGCGCTTCGAAGCGGCGCGGCTGCCCGTGAGCCTCATCGTCGTCACCGCGATCGACCTCGTCATCGATGGTCTCGTACTCGGGATCGCGTTCTCCGCGAGCGACGAAAGCGGGATCATCCTGACCGTCGCGCTGACGCTCGAGGTGCTGTTCCTCGCGCTGTCGGTCAGCGCGGCGCTCGCGGCCGCCGGCATCGGCCGCCTGCTGTCGATCGTCGTACCGGTCGGGCTCGCGGCGCTGCTGAGCATCGCGGCCGTGGCCGGTAACGCCGCGTTCGCCGGCCTTCCTCCCAACCTCTACGCAGCGCTGCTCGGGCTGGGTACCGTCGCGCTGCTGTACCTCGTCACCGAAGAACTGCTGGTCGAAGCGCATGAGGTACCTGAAACACCGTTCGCAACGGCAGCGTTCTTCATCGGCTTCATCGTGTTCTTCCTGATCGAAGGATCGGTGAAGGCAGGATAAGCCGCGCACGACCACACGCCGGCTACCACGTGGTCGCGCCCGTCGGATACGTATCGACGATGCGCGTGCCGTTGACGGGCGTCACGCCCTCGTTGCGCAGCGCGGCCCACAGGTCGATCGCATGTTCGCGCGACTTGCGGCTGCCGTCGTCGGTCAGCACGTTCAGCGCGATCACTTCGTCGCCGGACGTCAGTTGCAGTTGCTCCTTCAGCTTGCGCGACTGATGCGACGCGGTGCGGATATCGCCGAGCAGGATCCGTTTCTCCGCGCCATTCGATCCGCCGCCTGCATCGGCCGGCACGAACGTCAGCCGGCCGTTGCCGACCTCGCATTGCCCGCGCGTGAACGTCGCGCTCCACTCGCCGGCCGGCACGGCCGCGAACTCGCAGCGCATCCGCTCGCTCGCGCGCCGGCCGACGTCATGCGCCGACGCGTGCGACAACGCTCGCTCCGGCCAGCCGGCCGCCATCGCGGCCGTCGACATCAGGCACGCCGCGAGCACGATTCCTTTCGCTAAATGGCGCATGGCACTCTCCTCTTCGCGTTTGCTGGAAATCCGTGACAGGAGCGTTCACTTTGAGCCGGCAGCGGTGCGGAATCGTGATCGCAGCATGACGGTTTCGTCACCACCTCGACACCGTATGCGTCGCACTACGAACGACAATTCGTCGCGCATTTCCGCACGCATGACGCGGCGATGACATTTTTCTCATTTGTCCCTCACCTTCACGATCCGAACGGTTTCCAGAATCGGCAGCGCCATCGCGACATTCCGCGCCCGCCGGCACCCCGCGCGGCACGAAATCGATCGATGCACGAAACGATCATCTTGACCTTCAGGGGCACACCATGAAAACTCCAGTTCGGCTCGCCATGATGTCGGGTGCGCTGCTCGCGACCGCTCACGCGGCCCACGCATCGGAAGTCACGTTATACGGCCTGTTCGATACGTCGTTGACGTACGTATGGAACGCCAACGCGGACGGCAGGAATCTCGTCGGCCTCGGCAACGGCAATCTGCTCGGCAACCGCTTCGGGGTGAAAGGCTCGGAAGATCTCGGCGGCGGGCTGAAAGCGATCTTCACGCTGGAAAACGGCTTCAATCCGAACACCGGCGCGCTCGGGCAGGGCAACCGGATGTTCGGCCGCCAGGCATTCGTCGGCCTCGAAAGCGCACGCTGGGGCACGCTGACGCTCGGTCGCCAGTACGATGCACTCGCGGATGTCGCGTGGCCGGTCACAGGCGACTTCTACTTCGGCAGCGTCTACGCGACGCCCGGCGACGTCGACAACTACGACACGTCGTCGCGCACCGACAACGCGGTGAAATACACGTCGCCCGTGATCAACGGACTCCAGTTCGTCGGCATGTATGCGCTCGGCGGCGTGGCCGGCAAGAGCGGCGCCGGGCAAACCTGGTCGGCTGGCCTGTCGTACAGCAACGGCCCGGTCGACGTGGCCGGCGGCTACTACTACGCGGCCAATCGTTCGTCGCTCGCCAACGGCAACCGGACCGGCTGGAACGGCACGTCCGACGGCACGTTCGACGGGTCGCTGGTCAACGGCGGCTACATCTCCGCGAAATCGATCGGCATCGCGCGCGGCGCATTGCGCTACAACTTCGCGCCGTTCGCGATCGGCATCGACTACAGCAACGCGCTGTACAAGGCCGATGCGATGTCCGCGTTCCGCAGCACGCAGAAGTACGACACCGCACGCGGCTTCTTCAACTACCAGGCGACGCCCAGCCTGCTCGTCGGCGTCGGCTACAGCTACACGCGCGCCCGTGGCGATACGGGCGCAACCTACCATCAGGTGTCCGCCGGCGCCGACTACGTGCTGTCGAAGCGCACCGATCTCTATGCAGTCGGCGCATGGCAACGCGCGAACGGGGAGCAGCGCACGCTCGACGGCGGCACGCAAACGGCGCAGGCGTCGATCGGCTCGTATGGCTACGGCGGAACGCGCACGCAGGGTATCGTCAATCTCGGGTTGCGCCACCGGTTCTGACCGCAGCGGCATGACGCGCGCCGCGTGACGAAAATTTCATGTTCCGATCAGGTTCGCGAAGCGTCGTATCGCTACGATCGGAAACGTGACGGGCAGCGCCCGTTCCAGACCACGCAAGCGAGTCGCTGCCGCACGGCACGTCACGCGTTAGGCCCGGACACGTCGAGTGCCGGGCCTTTTTTTGATCGCGCGCCGACGATCAGCGCGTTGAAGTGCGTTGCGGAAACAGGCAGTTGTGCGTCTTTACGTACAGGTTCGGATTGCCGCAACGATGCCCGGCGTAGTCGATCTGCTCGCCGGGCATGAGATCGGCCGGCACCGGCTTTTTCGCAGCGGCGGGCGCGGCCTGCGCAGTAGGCTGGGTGCCGGAACGTGTCGATGCGCAGCCCGAGAACAGCGGGACGATCAGGACTGCGATCAAGGCTAGGCGAATGGCGGGACGATGCACTTTTCGGTCCGGAAGGAAAGTCTGAACGACACCGCACGCGTTCCATACAGCGATCGCGAACGGCATGAATGCCGCCGGCCACATCGACCATCGGCGGACTTCATGTTCCGCTTCCCGCTCATCGCGCCCGTGACCCGAACATGACGATTGCGTCATGTCGGTCGCGTCCGAACGGCACCGCCCCTCATCACGCAATCTGACGCATTTTTCATCTCGCGATCACGATCACGCACGGCTGCTTTCGCATACTGGGTCCATGGTTCGCCACCCGGCGGCCGTGATCAAGGAGAGCACTCGATGAAAACCGCAAAGCTCGCAGCACTGTTCGTCACCGCCACGCTGTCGCTCGGCATGGCCACGCAGGGCGCATTCGCGCAGACGCAAACGCAGGGCAAGACCCGCACGCAGGTCGTCAATGAACTGAAGCAGGCGCAGCACGACGGCGTCGTGCCGGTGAGCAAGACGCAGTACCCGCCGACCGGCGAGCTCGTCGCGCGCAACAAGGAGCTGCATGGAATTTCGGTGCATGGCGGCGAGAAGAAGCCGCAGACCGACAACCACGACAACCTGACCGCGCAGAGATGATGCCCGGTCATACGACCGCAAGCGGCGCGCCGCGCACGGCCGCCTCATGGCGAACGCGCGGGCGTGCCCACCGGCGGTGTCAGGTATGGATGGCCGCCGGCCGTATCGGCTCGGCCGGCCGGCGCGGAAAGCGCAGCCAGAACGTCGTGCGCCGGCCGGGGTCGCTGTCGACGCCGCATTCGCCGCCGTGATTGTCCATGATCGACCGGACGATCGCGAGCCCCAACCCCGTCCCCTGCGCCGAGTTGTGCCGGGACGGATCGATGCGATAAAAGCGCTCGAAGATCCTTCCGACGTGCCGGGCCTCGATGCCGGGCCCCGTATCCGACACGGCGATCGTCGTCGCCCCGCCCTGCTCCATGCAATCGATCGTCACGATGCTGCCGCGCGGCGCGTAGGCCAGCGCATTCGACAGCAGGTTGCTCAGCGCGCGCTGGTACAGCGTCAGGTCCGCGTCGACCCACGCATGGCCGTCGACCTTCACCGTCACGCCGGCATCCTCCGCCAGCGGCTCGTAATAGCCCGCGACGCGCCCCGCCTCTTCCGACGCATCCAGGCGCCGCACGCTGATCGACGTGCCGGCCTGCTCCGATCGCGCGAGGAACAGCATGTCCTCGATCATCCGCGACAACCGCTGGTATTCGTCGATGCTCGACTCGATCACGTTCCGGTATTCGTCCGCGCTGCGCGGCTGCGACAGCACGACCTGCGCGGCCGCCTGCAGGTTCGTGAGCGGCGTGCGCATGTCGTGCGCGAGATTCGACGAGAACTGGCTCAGCCGCGTGAACGATTCGTTCAACCGCTCGAGCATGCCGTTGAACGCGTGCTCGAGCTCCTTCAGTTCGCCGGCCGTATCGAGCGCCGGCAGCGGATGGGCGAGCCGGCTCGTCGACATCTGTTCGGCGCGCGCCGCGAACCGCCGCAGCGGGCTCAAGCCGAGCGCCGCGATGCCGTATGCGATCACGGCCGCGAGCACCACGCCGAACACCTCGATCACGACGATCGTATAAGCATGCGTGCGCAGCAGCAGCACGTCGGCGCTGCGGTCGTACTGCACCACGACACGCACCACGGGAACACCCGTGCCCGCACCGGCAAGCGGCACATTCGTCACCAGATACTGGTGCCGCGTGCCGGGTGGCGCGACGCCGACCGGCACGCGGCCCGCATCCAGCGACATCAGCGGCCCATACGGGCGGAAGCCGGGCGTGCCGACCAGACGCGCCCCCGTGGCATCGAAGATTGCGAGATCCATGTTCGGATGACCATGCAACTGGTCGATCCAGATGTCGATGTTGCGCGCGACGTCGGCCGTCGAGCGTGCTTCGGCCAGATGCGCGCCCAACGCGGCGGATATGCCGGCCATCTGCTCGGCCGCCGTCGTGTCGACGCGATTGCTCAGCGCCTCGTACAGCGCGACGCCGCTCGACGCGAGGATCACCGACGTCGACAGGATGATCAGCGCGGTCAGGCGTCCGCGCAGCGTGCGCGGCAGCAGGCGCGCGATCATGCCGCGTTGCCGCCGCGCGCCTCGAGCACGTAGCCCATGCCGCGCACGGTGTGGATCAGCTTCGGGTCGTACGCGTCGTCGATCTTCGAGCGCAGGCGCCGGATCGCCGAATCGACGACGTTCGTGTCGCTGTTGAAATTCATGTCCCACACCTGCGACGCGATCGTCGCGCGCGGCAGGATCTCGCCCTCGCGGCGCATCAGCAGCCACAGCAGCGCGAACTCCTTCGCGGTCAGCAGGATCGTGTCGCCCTGCCGGGTGGCCTTGCGGCGGGTGAGGTCGAGTTCGAGATCGGCCACACGCAGCGTGTTCGAATCGCGCGGCTGGCCGCGCCGCAGGATCGACTTGATGCGCGCGGTCAGCTCGACGAAGTCGAACGGTTTCGCGAGATAGTCGTCGGCGCCGAGCTCGAGCCCCTTCACGCGATCGCCGACATCGTCGCGCGCGGTGAGGAACAGCACGGGCGTCGACTTGCTGCGCCGCAGGTTCTGCAGCAGCGTCCAGCCGTCCTGGCCGGGCAGCATCACGTCGAGCACGAGCAGGTCGTATTCCTCGGTCTCGGCCTGATGCTGGCCCGTGATGCCGTCCTCGACCCAGTCGACGACATAGCCGGCCTCGGTCAGCCCCTTGCGCAGGTACGCGCCCGTCTTCGGTTCATCCTCGACAATCAGAATTCGCATCACGCATTACCCTTGAAGAAACCCAGCCGGCGCAGCACGCCCGAGCCGAAGCCGCCGCGCAACGCCGCGCGCCACGACACCGCATGGCTGACACGGTACAGCACCGGCAGCACCAGCAGCGTCAGCGCCGTGGACGACAGGATACCGCCGATCACGACCGTCGCGAGCGGGCGCTGCACCTCGGCGCCGGTGCCGGTCGCGAACGCCATCGGCAGGAAGCCCAGCGACGCGACGAGTGCCGTCATCAGCACCGGCCGCAGCCGCGTGAGCGCGCCTTCGCGCACGGCGGCCTCGAGCGGCATGCCTTCGTCGCGCAGGTTGCGGATGAACGAGATCATCACGAGCCCGTTGAGCACGGCCACGCCCGATAGCGCGATGAAGCCGACCGCCGCCGTGATCGACAGCGGAATCCCGCGCAACCACAGCGACACGACGCCGCCGCTCAGCGCGAACGGAATGCCGGTAAACACGAGCAGCCCGTCCTTCACATTGTTGAACATCACGAACAGCAGCACGAACACCATGAACAGCGCGAGCGGCACGACGAGCTTCAGGCGCTCGCTTGCGCTCTGCAGCTGCTCGAACTGCCCGCCCCACGACACCCAGTAGCCGGCCGGCACGCGCACGTCCTGCTGCAGCTGCTCGCGCGCATCGGCGACGAACGACCCGACGTCGCGGCCGCGCACGTTCGCGCTGACGACCACCCGCCGCTTGCCGTCCTCACGGCTGATCTGGTTCGGGCCCGGCGCGACGTCGATCGTCGCCAGTTCCGCGAGCGGCACGTACGGCGCTGCCGCGAGCGGCGCGCTGGCGCCGGCCGCCGGTGCGGGCAGCGCGATCGGCAGCCGCTTGATCGCCTCGATGTCCGAGCGCAGCTCGTCGGGCAGCCGCACGACGATGTCGAAGCGACGGTCGCCCTGGAACAGCGTGCCGGCCTTCTGCCCGCCGACGGCCGCGGCCACCGAATCCTGCAGGTCCGCAACGCTCACGCCGTAGCGCGCGAGCTTGTCGCGATCGAGGTTGACGGTCAGCACGGGCAGGCCGGTGGTCTGCTCGACCTTCACCTCCGACGCGCCCGGCACCTTCTGCAGCGCGGCCGCGATCTGCTCGCCGGTCTGGTTCAGCACGGCCATGTCGTCGCCGAAGATCTTCACGGCGACGTCGCTGCGCACGCCCGAGATCAGTTCGTTGAAGCGCAGCTGGATCGGCTGCGAGAACTCGTACGCGTTGCCCGGCAGCTCGGCGAGCGCTTCCTCGATCTCGCGCACGAGCTGGTCGCGCGGCTTCTTCGGGTCGGGCCACTTGTCGGCGGGCTTCAGCATGATGTAGCCGTCCGACAGGTTCGGCGGCATCGGGTCGGCCGCGATCTCGGCCGTGCCGGTGCGCGCGAACACGCGCTCGATCTCGGGGAAGCGCGCCTTCAGCGTCTTCTCGATCGACTTCTGCATCTCGACCGACTGCGACAGGCTCGTGCCGGGAATCCGCAATGCGGCAACGGCCAGGTCCCCTTCGTTCAGGCTCGGGATGAACTCGCTGCCGAGCCGCGTGGCCAGCCCGAGCGTGGCCAGCACGATCACGCCCGCACCGACCATCACGCGCGCCGGGCGCGTCATGAATGCGGCGAGCGCCGGCTCGTACGCGCGCCGCGCCCAGCTCATCAGCCGGTTCTCCTTCTCCTCGACACGCTCGCCGATGAACAGCGCGACAGCCGCCGGAATGAACGTGACGGTCAGCACCATCGCGGCCGCGAGCGCCATCACGACGGTAATGGCCATCGGGTGGAACATCTTGCCTTCGACACCTGTGAGCGCAAAGATCGGCAGGTACACGACCATGATGATCAGTTGCCCGAAGATCAGCGCGCGACGCGCTTCCTGCGACGCACCGAACACCTCCGCGAAGCGCTCGTCGCGTGTGAGCGGCCGGCCCGCGGCGGCCTGCGCGTGCGCGAGCCGCCTCACGCAGTTCTCCACGATCACCACCGCGCCGTCGACGATGATTCCGAAGTCGAGCGCGCCGAGGCTCATCAGGTTCGCGCTCACCTTCGCGTTCACCATCCCGGTGAAGGTCATCAGCATCGACAGCGGGATCACGAGCGCCGTGATCAGCGCCGCGCGCATGTTGCCGAGGAACAGGAACAGCACGGCGATCACGAGGATCGCGCCTTCGAGCAGGTTCTTCTTCACCGTCGCGACGGCCTTCTCGACGAGCACCGTGCGGTCGTACACGGGAATCGCCTTCACGCCCGCCGGCAGCGTGCGGTTCACGTCCTCCATCTTCGCGGCGACGGCTTTCGCGACCGTGCGGCTGTTCTCGCCCATCAGCATGAAGACCGTGCCGAGCACGACCTCTTCGCCGTCCGACGTCGCCGCGCCGGTGCGCAGCTCGCGGCCGATGTCGACCAGCCCCACGTCCTTCATCCGCACCGGCACGCCGCCGACGTTGGTCAGCACGATGCTGGCGATATCGTCGACGGTGCGCGCCTGGCCCGGCACGCGCACCAGATACTGCTCGCCGCGCTTCTCGATGTAGCCAGCGCCGACGTTGTCGTTGTTGCGTTCCAGCGCGCGCACGACGTCGGCGAGCGTCAGCCCGTACGACATCAGCTTGGCCGGATTCGGCGCGACGCGGTATTCCTTCACGTAGCCGCCGATCGAGTTGACCTCGGTCACGCCGCGCACGTTGCGCAGCTGCGGCCGGACGACCCAGTCCTGCAGCTCGCGCAGGTCGGCCGCCGTATAGCGCGTGCCGTCGGGCTTGCGCGCGTTGGCGTCGGCCTCGACGGTCCACAGGTAGATCTCGCCGAGGCCCGTCGACGTCGGCCCCATCGCGGGCGCGATACCGGCCGGCAGCTTGTCCTTCGCTTCCTGGATGCGCTCGTTGACGAGCTGCCGCGCGAAATAGATGTCGGTGCCGTCCTTGAAGATCACCGTGACCTGCGACAGCCCGTAGCGCGAGATCGAGCGCGTCTGCTCGAGGCCTGGCAAGCCGGCCATCACGGCCTCGACCGGATAGGTGATGCGCTGCTCGGCCTCCAGCGGCGAATAGCCGGGCGCGGCCGTATTGATCTGGACCTGCACGTTGGTGATGTCGGGCACCGCGTCGATCGGCAGCTTCTGGTAGCTGAACACGCCCAGCGCGGCCACGGCCGCGATCGCCAGCATCACGAGCCAGCGGTGCGCAATCGCAAAGCGGATCAGGCGCTCAAACATGACGGGATTCCTTGAAACGGGGCACGGTCACCCTCGACGGACGGGCCGCCCGGCCGGTCACCCGGCGGGCCGGAAAGCGGGTCGCATATCGGGCCGCGAGGCGTGCCACGGCACACACGTAATGCTCATTCATGTTCCGCGCTCCCCTTGCCGAGTTCGGCCTTCAGCACGAAGCTGTTCGACGCCGCGTATTCCTGGCCCGGCTTGAGCCCCTTCAGCACTTCGGTCGCACGTTCGTCGCGCCGGCCCGTTTCGACGGCTTGCGCGACGAAACCCTTCGACGAGCGCACGAAGACTGACGGTGCGCCGTCGACGTCCTGCAGCGCGTCGCTCGCGACCGCGAGCGGCACGCCCTGCTTGCCCGCATCGACCGACACGTTCACGAACATCCCGGGCCGCCACACGCCGTCCGGGTTCGGCAGCACGACGCGCGCCGGCGCGGTGCGCGTCTGTTCACCGAGCAGCGACCCCACGTACGCGATCGGGCCGCTCGAACGCGATTCGAACGCGGTTGCGATAACCGTCGCGTCGCGGCCGACCCGCACGTCGTTCAATCGCTGCGCCGGCACGGCCATCTCGGCCCATACCGTCGACAGGTCGGAGATCACGAACATGCTGGCATCGGCGGCGATCGCTTCGCCGGGCGTCGCGTGCTTCTCGACGATCGTGCCCGCGAACGGCGCGCGCAGTTCGTAGCGGTTCAGCGCGCCCGCGCCGACCGGTGCGTTCAGTGCAGCGAGCTTCTGCCGCGCGTTCTGCACGGCGATTTCGGCTTCACGCAACTGCACCTGAGCCTGCTGGTAGTCCTGCTCGGCCGAGATGCGCTCCTTCCACAGCGTGCGTTCGCGCTCGTAGGTCGCGCGAGCGCCCGACAGACGGCGCTCGGCCGTCAGCAGCTCGCTGCGCCGGTCGGCGAGATCGGTGCTCGCGATCACGGCCAGCACCTGCCCCTTCGCGACGTTCTGCCCGAGCGACACCGACACCTGCTCGACGATGCCGGCCACGCGCGGCACCACGTGCGCGGTGCGATCCTCGTTGAACTTGATCTCGCCCGGCAACTGGAACGGCGTCGCGATCCGCGCGGGGCCGACCTTCGCCAGCGCGATCTTCGAAGCCGCGAGCTGCGCGTCGGTCAGCGCGATCGCGCCGTCGGCGCGGGCGAACGGGAACGACGCCGATTCGTTGCCCGCCTTCACATCGATCGTCGCGTCGAACACGTGCGGCTTGCCGATCGACTGCGCGGACACGAACTTCTGGCCAGCCGCGTCGAAACGCAACGGCTCGTGCGTGCGGTCGTAGCGAACCAGCGTGCCGGACACGGTGACGCCCTTGTCGGCCGGCTTGCCGTCGACGAACGGATAGACGATGAGGCGCGCGTCGCCGGGCTTCTCCGTCATCACGATTTCGACGGACAGCTTGCCGCGCTTGAGCACGACACCGCCGCGCTCGCCGACGGCTTCGGCGGATGAAGCGGCTTCGGCCGCGGCCGAGCCGTTGCCGCCGCTGTTGCGCGTGACGCCGAGTGCGCCGATGACGATCCCGGCACTGCCGAGCACGACCGCCGCGATGATCATGATTCTGCTGCGTGACATGGTGATCCTTCAGGTAAAAGTGGCGTCCGTTGCGCTATTGCGCGACCGGTGCGAGCGGCGTGCCGACGAGCCGGCCGATGTCGGCGCGGGCCGTATGGGCATCGGCGAGCGCGCGCACGTATTGCGACTGGCCCTGGAACAGCGTGCGCTGCGCGTCGAGCACGTCGAGGAAGCTGAACTTCCCGAGCTCGTAGCCGCGCGACATCGCGTCGAGCGCGAGACGCGCGGCCGGCAGGATGTCGGACTTCAGCCGCTGCGCTTCCTGCGCGGCGGCTTCGAAATTCGCGTACGCCTGCGTGAGGTCCAGCCGCAGGCGCGTGCGTTCGCGATCGAGATCGGCATTCGCGCGCGCGGCCTTGTGCGTCGCCTCGAGCAGCGCGCCCTTGTTCGTGTTGAACAGCGGAATCGGGATCGACACGCCGACCACCGCCTGGTTGTCCGGCACGCCGCCCGTGGTCACGCGTTTCACGCCGGCACTGATCGTCACGTCCGGAATGCGCCGCGCACGTTCGAGCGACACGGCCGCGTTCGAGCGCAGCATTTCGGCGCGCGCGATCCGGGCAAGCGGAGAATCGTCGAGCTGCGCGGTCAGCGCGGACAGCGGCTCGACCGGCGGCACGGCTTCGAGGTCGCCCTGCACCGCAAGCCGGCCGTCGCCTGCTTCGCCCATCACCGCGTTCAGCTTCTCGCGCGCAACCTCGACACGGCCGCGCGCGGTCACGACTTCGATCTGCACGCCGGCCGCCGCCACGTGCGCCTTGGTCGCCTCGACCGGCGACACCTTGCCGGCCTGTGCGCGGCGGCTCGCGAGATCCGCGGAGCGCGCGGCGATCGCGGCCGATTCCTCGGTCACCTGAAGCTGGCGCTGCGCGGCGAGCAGCCCGTAGAACGCGGCGATCACGTCGGCGCGCACGACGGCGCCCTGCTCGTCGAGCGATGCATTCGCCGCTTCCCTGCCGTACGACGCGACATCGAGCCGCGCGCTGCGCTTGCCGCCGAGTTCGATCGTCTGGTTGATCAGCGCGGTCGACGTGCGCTCGGCGCGACGAAATCCTTCCTGCAGGAACGACACTTCGGGATTGGGACGCGCACCGGCCTGCATCAGTGCGCCGGCCGACGCATCGACGTCCGCGCGGGCGCCGCGCAGCGCCGGATTGTTCCGGGCCGCGACCGATAGCGCATCGGCAAGCGTCAACGAGCGGGAAGGGAGCGTGTCGGGGGGCGGTGCGCCGATCGGCGCGGCGCTGCCGGAGGCAGCCGGGGCCGGCCCCGGCGACAGCGACGGCTGCGCATGAGCCGTCGCGGCCATCGCGAAGACGATGGCCACGGCGAGGTTGAGCTTGAGCATGTTCGGTTCTGCGGTAACGGTTCGCGACCGATGCTACGGTCCGGCCGCAGTGCGAACATGAGGCGAAGATGATATTTCCGTCATATTCGGCGCGCGGTACTCGCCGAATCGATGGGCATATCTGCCCTGATAGCCAACCGTACGCGACGTCCACGCTCACGCGAGCGATCCGACTATGCCGTCAAAGTTCATCGGATTCGTCGCATCGTTCCCGATCATTCGATTCGGTCACGTCAAAATCATAGAAATATTCTGCATTCGAAAATTTCGAACGAGTTCTATAGACATAGTCACTCGAAAATATGATTTTTCAAGATTCCGGGAACACGAACGCAACCATGCTCAGAATAATTTTCACGGCACTAATCGCCCCCATCGCAACGTCGTTCTTTTTCTTCACAGATGCTGCAGCAAAATGCCAGGAATCACAAAATCTGCCGTCACAGCAATTTTTCGTTGCATTCCCACCCAACAGTCACGAAGTCTCCGAATCCGAACGAATGCGAATTGCACGATGGGTCTTGGCAATGAACACAAAATATCCAATACAAAACTGGATAGACATCATTGGCAGCGCGTCAAGAAATGAAACCTCCCCCGATCGACTCGCAACGAAACGTGCTGCCGCGACGGCGAAGTTGATCATAGACGATGGCTTGATCAACGCGCCACTTCAGATAAAAACGCAAATTTATCCAGTCAACAGCACAACCGTATCAACGTCGGAAACCCGTGAGGTCACCGTTCAAGTGAGCCCCGGCTGCCTCGACAATTGCTGTACGGGCCATTGACACGAACGCCGCCGCGCTTGCGTTTAACCCCACATATCCAGCGCTTTCGTGCGGGGACCCATCGAATCTATCCGGCAAGATTCCGATTTTCAAATCGATAATGATTCGAGCGAAATCGAAGCTATCAGGGGGTTCTCGAGGATCAGACAGCCCCTTGCTTCGCGCGCCGTCGCTGCAAGAGCCAGTCGAGCAATTGCCGCCCGTCGCGCTCGCCGAACCAGCGAGCGTGACCGAACAGGTAACCGTCGTACGCTATGTCGACAATGGCCGGCGCATCGATGATGCAGCCGAAATAAGCGACTTCCGACAGCGCGAACTCCGTATGCACGATCGGCAGCAGTGCGACCAGCGCCGCGTAGGCTTCGTCGCTCAGCGGTTCGAGCGATTCGTAGCCGTCGAGCAGTGCGTCGATCTGTGCGTACTCGACGCGCCGTGCATCGGCCGGCGCCATCCAGTCGACCGTATTGCGCTCGATCGCGAGTGCGAGATCCATCACCGCACAGGTGCGATCCGACAGCCCGAAATCCAGCACGGTCCGCACCTGCGCGCCAGGTCCTGCCTCGGTCCACAACAGGTTCGACGCATGCCAGTCGCCGTGTGTCCACAACGGCGTAAGCGCGGGCAGCAACGGAACGAGGCGTGCGTGATACGGGCCGATCGCGTCGGCCACGTCGCCGCGCCAGTCGCGCGCACCGAGCGCGCGCACGAGCAGCGGCTGCGCGTCGACCCAGCGTTCGAGCGCGCCCGCCAGATCGGCGGACGACAGCACGCGAAAGCTCGACAGTAGGGTCCGCACGGGCCGCGCCGGCGCATCGTAGCCGGCCGACGCGCGATGCAGCTCCGCCAGCGCGCGGCCGGCCGCGTACGCGTGCGAAGCATGCGTAAACGGCTGCCACGACATCACGCCGCGATACGGGTCGACGCCGGGCGCGCGCACGTGCACTTCGTAGGTCCAGTCGCCGGACGCGAATGCGGTCGCGCCGTCGCGGTCGGCAAGAATATCCACCACGGGCATCCCGCGTTCGCGAAGATGCGCGATGAAGCGATGCTCTTCCTCGAGCCCTTCCACATCGCGCAGGCTCACGTGATGACGCTTGACGAACAGCCCTCGCCCGTCCGTCATCTGGACCAGGACGGCCGCCGCGAACTGCCGCGGGCTGTGCCATGTGAGCCGCGCCGGCTCGCCGGCGCCGTCGATCCGTGCGATCACCGCCGCCACCTCGTCGTGTGTCATCAGCGGCCAGTCGCGCTCGGCCTGTTCGCCGTCGACACCGAATTGCGGCGGCGCGACGTCACGCGACAGGGATCCGTCCGGCTCGAGTGGGAATGACATGAACGACGTTGCTCCGTGGTTGAATCCGAATCGGCGCGTGAATCAGCGCGCGCCGCCGCCTGTTGCCAGCGCACCGCCGGCCGCCGCGCGCAGCGCCGCGGCCGTGCGGCTCCAGTCGCGCCAGCCGACGACGGCCAGCCCGATGAACAGCGCATAGAGTCCGGCCGTCAGATACAGTTCCTTGAACACGAACATCCCGACGTACACGACGTTCACGACGATCCACAGCCCCCACGACGCGATGTAGCGCCGCGCGGTCCAGTATTGCGCGACGAGGCTGAACGCGGTCAGCGACGCATCGACGAACGGCAGTGCGGCATCGGTCCAGCGCGCCATCATGCCGCCGAGCAGCGCGCTGCCGACGACGGCCGCGATCAGGTCGGGCAGCATCTGCATCGGCCGAACGCCCGTGACGGGTGCGACATCCCCCGCCGGTGCCGCGCCGCCATTGGCCTCGCTCGCACGCTGCGCGAGCCAGCGCTGCCAGCCGTACACCTGCAGCACCGCGAACGCACCCTGCAGCAGCATGTCCGAATACAGCTTCGCGTCGAAGAAGATCCAGCCGTACAGCGCGACCGACACGAGCCCGACCGGCCAGCACAGCATGCGCCGCTTCGCGGTCAGCCAGATCGCGAGCGCGCTGACGATCACGCCGGCGATTTCGAGTGGGGACATCGTCTGTGCTCTCCAGGTTAGCCGCCGGGGCCGCACATCACGCGGCCGGTTCCGGACGATCAGAAATCATAGGTCAACGACACGCGCGCAGTGCGCGGCGCACCCGGGAACAGGTACGCATCGCCCTGCTGCTCGCCCGCGTCGCGCCAGTAGAACTTGTTGAACAGGTTGTCCACCGACACGCGCAGCACCGCGCGATGGCCGCCGATCTTCGTCGTATAGCGCGCGCCGAGATTGAACACGAACCACGACGGCACGCGCGCGGTGCCCTCCTCGTTCGCATTGCGGGCCGCGCTGTACTCGACGCCGCCCAGCACGTTCAGCCCCGCGACGCCCGGCACCGCGTAATCCGCATACACCGTCGCGCGCAGCGCCGGCACGTTGATGATCTGGTGCCCTTCGTACGCCGGCGAACCTGAATCGTACGCACGCGCACGAATCGCCGCGACGCTGGCCGTCAGCCCCAGGCGCTCGGTCACGCGCCCGGCCGCGCCGAGCTCGATCCCCTGGTGCCGCTGCGTGCCGCGCTGCACGAACGTGTAACTCGTGCCCGATGCGTCCGGGTCGGCGAACTGGAACGGCTTGCTGATCGAGAACACGGCGGCCGTGAGGCTCAGCCGGTCGAGCCAGTCGTATTTTGCGCCGACCTCGAACTGGTGCGATTCGACCGGCGGCAGGAACGCATACGCGTTGGTTGCACGCACGGGCGCCTGGTCGCCGAGCGACAGCGCCTTGCTGTACGACGCGTACAGCGACAGCACGTTCACCGGCTTGTAGACGAGCGCCACCTGCGGCAGGAACACCGAGCGGTCGGTATGCGTCGCGTCGCCGTCGAGGCTGCTCCAGCTGCGCTGGCGCAGCAGCACTTCCTTGCCGCCCGCGAGCACCTGCCAGTGTTCGCCGATACTGATGCGGTCGAGCCCGAACACGCCGTACTGCCACGCATCGAGGCGCGGATACGACGGGCCGGGCGAATTCGGCGACGGCGAGAACGTCGTGTCGGGCCCGTAGATGTTCTCGCTGCCCACGTAGTCGTACACGGCGTCGGCCATGCTCACGACGCGGCGCTGCGCGCTCACGCCGAGCGTCAGCTCGTGCCGCAGCGGGCCCGTGGCGAACTTGCCGGTCGTGACCGCGCGCAGGTCGTCGTTGCGACGATATTCGCCGGGGCTGCGGAAGTCGTACACGTCGTAGTCGCCGTTCGCGCCGAAGAAGAACGGCGACGTCGCACCGGCCGTGCAGCTCGCCGCATACGAGCAGCCGTACGCGAACGCGCTGTTGTCGTCGATCATCGTGCGGCTGCGGCCGGCAGCGATGTAGGCCTTCCAGTCGTCGTTGAACTGGTAGTCGAAGCGCGCGTTCAGGTTCAGCGCGTCGGTCGTCACCGGTTTCGCCCACGGCTGCGCGCCGAGCGCCTTCGACGTCGTCTTGACCGACGGCACGACGGTGCCGCCGAGCAGCTGATAGCCGGGGGCGGAGCGCTGGATCCACTGCTGGAATTCGGCGTTGAGCTGCAGGCTCGCACGCGGGCTGATGTCCCAGTCGGCGGCGATCGAGCCGAACGTGCGCCGTCCGTTCGTGCCGTCGATGTACGAGTGCATGTTCTCCTTCGCGGCATTGATCCGGAACCCGAACTGATTGTCGGGACCGAAGCGGCGGCCGAGATCGACGGCCGCCGACGTCGAGCCGCGGCTGTCGACGCCACCCGTCACGCTCGCGACGTTCGCCGAGCGCTTCGTCACGAAGTTGATCACGCCGCCCGGCGCGACGACGCCGCTGTCGATGCCGGCAAGCCCCTTCAGGATCTCGACGCGCTCCTTGTTCTCGAGCGGCACGTTCTGCTCGCCGGACACGGTCAGCCCGTCGATCCGGATCGCGCTCGCGAGATCGACCGGGAAACCGCGAATCGCGAAGCCCTCGAAATAACCGACCGGCGCATAGTCGTTGACGACCGACGCGTCATTGCGCACGACGTCGCTCAACCGCTTCGCCTGCTGGTCGTCGAGTTGCGCGCGCGTGACGACGCTCACCGACGCCGGCGTGTCGCGCAGCGGCGTGTCGTCGAGCCCCGCGACCGACGCGTTGCGTACGCGCAGCGCATTGCCGCGCTCGCCGCTCACCGTGATCGTCGGCAGCGTCGCGCTGCCGGCCGCCTCCGTGTCCGGCGCCGGCGTGTCGCCCTGCGCCGCGGCGGCCTGGGCCGCGAAAAGCGTGATGCCGAGACCGACGCCAAGCCCGACCTTCGCGCGCCGCCGCCGTGCGGGCGACGCTGTTGTTCTATTCACCGTCATTGTTCTGGATGGAAAACTCGCCACTCGACCCTGTCGAAACCCGTTACGAAGCTGCGAAGCGTGCCCGCGCGCGACATTCATCAGACGAACCGGACGATGCGGCACGCACGCGGGCCGCTCGGTCGGGAAGGCGCAGGATGGGACATCGGATTCAGGTGACGCACCGGGCACCGACGCGGCCGTCGACGGGTTCGTCGGGGGCGTGTCGGGCGGCCGGCTGCATCGCGCAGTCTTGTCATGCGGGGGGACGCTTCGAACGCCTCGGTGCGGACGCGACGCATTGGCGCGCACCGTTCGCTGGAACGGCGGCGTGCCCGTCGCGCGCGACATCGCGGCGCGGCGCGCATTTTACCCCGGGCGGGGCTGACCGCCCGGGAATCGGGCGAAACGGGAGGCGGGGAAGGCGGGAATGGGGACAGCGCGATTCGCGCGGCACGACGACGGTGCCGATGGGCGCGTGACTTGCGTCGTGCGCGCCCGCTTCGATGAGCGGCGCCGCTACGCGCCGTTACGCGCCGGTCATACGGCCGGCAACCGGAGCGGGAACGTTCGCCCGCTCGCGATTCATCGGCCGTCTGCTCAGAACCCCTGCATCGTCACGGTCGGATCGACGACCAGGTGCACGACGCCGTAGATGACCGCGCCGACGAGCACCGCGAGGATGATCGCCACGAACGGCAGCAGCGTGAAGTTGACGTTGGCGAGATCGGCCGCGTGCGCCTTGCTGTTGCGTACGCCGAAGAAACTCCACAGGACCAGTTTGATCATGCCGAGCAGTTTCATGATTGCGCTCCTTTCATCTATCGGTTGACGCTATCGTCGATCCAACCGGCATCCGAAAAAAGAAGCAGTTGTGCGCGCATTTCGCGCAGCAGGCCGTCTGCGGCGGCATGTCGCATGCGTGCGTCAGCAGTCGAGCACGAGCGGTTCCGTCCCTTTCGCGGGCCGCGCGACGCACAGCAGCGCGCAACCGGGTTCGACCTGTGCATCGGGCGCCTGCTCGTAGTCGACCGCGCCGGACAGCACGCGCGTCGCGCACGTGCCGCACGACCCGGAACGGCATTCGGACGGCACGTCCACGCGCTGCCCTTCCGCGAATTCGAGCAAAGAGCCGTCGGCTGGCGTCCACGCGGCTTCGCGGCCGGTGCGCCGGAAGACGACCGGCACGCTCGCCGCCGCCGGCGTGGCAGACGTGCGGGTCGCGCTGCGTGCCACGCTCGACGGCCCGAACGCCTCGAAACGGATGCGTTCGTCCGGCACGTTCAGCGCGCGCAATCCGTCGTACAAGTCGCGCATGAACGCCGACGGCCCGCAGAGGTAGAAATCGTAATCGTCGAACGAAAGGATCCGCTTCAGCTGCGCGACGTCGATGCGGCCCGCATTCGCTGCCGAGCCTTCGTGAGGATGACTGTCGAACCAGTGAAGCGACAAGCGCGCGTCGGTCGCCGCGGCGCGTGCCAGTTCCTCGGCGAACGGACGATCGGCTGCTTCACGCGCACCGTGTACGAACACCACGCGGCGCGAAGATGGCGCGTCGGCCAGCGCACGGCGCAGCATCGCGATCATCGGCGTGATGCCGATACCGGCCGACACGAGCACGGCCGGGCGCGGGCTCGCGAGATCGAACGAGAAGCGGCCGCGCGGCATCTGCGCGTCGAGCGTCATGCCCGCGTGCGCGTGCTCGTGCAGCCACGCCGAGACGCGCCCTTCGCGCTTCACGGTGATTCGATAGTGCGCGCCGCCCGGCGCATCGGAGAGCGTGTAGCTGCGGATCGCCGGCGCATCGCTGCCCGGCAGCGGGATGCGCAGCGTCAGGTGCTGCCCTGCTTCGTAGGCAGGCAGTGCGCCGCCGTCCGCCAGTTCGAAATGGAACGAGCGGATCGCGCGCGCTTCATCGACGATCTTCACAACGCGCAGTGAGCGCCATGCGGGTGCCGACGTCGATGCGGATGCGGATGCGGATGCGGATGCGGATGCGGATGCGGATGCGGATGCGGATGCGGATGCGGATGCGGATGCGGATGCGGACGATACCACCACGCCTGCCCCTGCGGCTGCATTTGAGCCCGCACCTGCCGCCATCGCCGCGAACTGCGGCGCACGTTCGACCGTCGACCACCGGAACGGCAGCACCGCGCGCATGCGCCGCACCTCCCGCACATGGAACCGCACGACGCGCTGCGCGCCGTCGAACGACGCGACGAGCGGCCCGTCCCACACGATCTCGGCGCGCGCGGCCACGTACAGCAGGTCGCCGTTGTCGAAATCGACGAACAGCAGCCCCGCGCGCGGATCGTGCTGCAGATTGCCGAGCGTGTTGAAGAAGCGGTTGCCGCTGAAATCCGGCGTCGTCAGCGTGCGTGCATCGTCGACACGCACGAAGCCCGGCATCCCGCCGCGATGCGACACGTCCGCGCCGCGCGCGGCGCCCGCATCCGCCGACGTGTTCGCGCTCGCGACGAAGAACGTATCGGCCTGCGCCAGCAGCGCGCGATCGGCGTCGTTCAACGCATCCGACACGTCCGGCTCGGCATACGCATCGGCTTCCCGCGCGACGAACGTCGGCGTGCGCCCCTGGATGTACTTCGCACAGTTGCCGAAGCTCTGCTCGACCGCGATCGTCAGCGCATCGCCGTCCACCGCGCGCACGACGCCGTTGACGCGATTGCGCCGCCGCGTATCGAATTCAATCCCGAGCCCGCCGAGCGGCGCACCCGGCTGCCACGCGCCGGCCAGCGGATCGCCCGGCAGCGCGCGCGCCGCGATGCGCAGCGTGCGCGCGTCGGACGACGTCACGAACCCCGGCGCGCCGGCCCGCAGCGTCGCCCACGGCTGGCCGTGCGCATCGACGCCGCCGAGCACGAAGAACGGCAGTTGCGCGAAAAACGTCCGGTGCTGGTCCGGCATGAAGCGCCGGATCCCGCGCCGGCCAGCCGAACCCGCGGCCTCCGTCACGCCCGCGCGCTGCTGCACGGCGAGCTCGCCCGCGTGAAACGGCGTAGCGTCGAGTTCCCAGCCCGGTACGACGGCGGTCGGGGTGTTCATCACGTTCTCCCTGGGCAGGCCCGGCTTCGGTGGGCGTTACGCGGCGAGCAGGCCCGCGCGCGTCGTCGGCATCGCGACGAAGCCCGGCAGCGCCTCGATGCGCGCCAGCCACGCACGCACGTGCGGATACGGTTCGAGCGACACGCCGCCCTCCGGCGCATGCGCGATGTACGAGTAAGCGGCGATATCGGCGATCGTCGGCTGCGCGCCGGCCGCAAACGGCTTGCCGGCCAGCTCGCGGTCGATCACGTCGAGCACCTTCGCGGCGGTGCGCTTGGCGGTCTCCTGGTCGAGCTTCGCGCCGAATACGGTCACGAGCCGCGCGGCAGCCGGCCCCGATGCGATCGGCCCCGCCGCATACGACAGCCAGCGCTGCACGAGCGCCGCGCCAGCCGGATCGTCGGGCAGCCAGTGCGCGTCGCCGTAGCGCTTCGCGAGATACACGAGGATTGCGTTCGAATCGGCGATCACCGTGCCGCCGTCGTCGATCACGGGCACCTGCCCGAGCGGATTGAGCGCGAGGAACGCCGGTTCGTGCTGCGCGCCGGCCGCCAGATCGACATCGACGGTCTCGGACGGCAGGCCGAGCAGCGACACGAACAACCGGACGCGATGGGCGTGCCCCGAGAGCAGGAATGAATAGACACGAATCGGTGAAGCAGGCTTGTTGGCGGCAGACATGGAAACGCTCCTGACTCTCGCGCCGCCGGGGATCGGCGACGAACGACTGCAGCGTAACGCTCGCCGTTCGTCACCAGAAGACGGATAATCGCGGAAACATTATCCTTTCCCATAGGACAATCGACGATGGCCGATCTGCGCGACGTGAACCTGAACCGGCTGGCGATCTTCGTCGCGGTGGTCGACGCCGGCTCGCTGACAGCCGCGGCCGAGCGGCTCGGCCTGGCGAAGACGGTCGTCAGCACGCACATGCAGCGCCTCGAATCCGAGGTCGGCGCGAACCTGCTGGTGCGCACCACGCGGCGGCTGAGCGTGACCGATGCGGGGCGGGCGTTCTACGACGCGTGCCGCGACATCGTGCGCGCCGCCGAAAGCGCGCTCGACGCGGTGTCGTCCGATGCGGGGCCGCTGCGGGGCACGCTGCGCGTGAGCGTGCCGATCGACTACGGTGCGCTGGTGGTCGCGCCTGCCGTGGTCGCGTTGCGCGACCGGCATCCGGGGCTCGACGTCGAACTCGTCGCGAACGACCGCGTGGTCGATCTCGTCGCGGACAACCTCGACGTCGCGATCCGCATCGGCCGCCTCGCCGATTCGAACTATCGGGCGGTGCAGCTCGGCACGTACGAGAAATGGCTGGTGGCGAGCCCCGCGTTCGTCGCGCGCCACGGGCGGCCGCAAGATCCGGATGCGCTCGCCGCGCTGCCGTTCGTGATGCTGTCGACACTGCCGCGCCCGCATACGGTCGAACTCGAAGACGAGAAAGGCGACACCGCTTCCGTGCGCTGTGTCGCGCAGGTCGTGTCGAACACCGCCACCGCGTGCCGCGCGATCGTGCTCGCGGGCGGCGGCTTCGGGCTGCTGACGGATTTCTCGACCGCCGACGATGTCGCAGCCGGCCGGCTCGTGCGGCTGCTGCCCGCGTGGCGCTCGGCGCCGGCCGGGATTCACGCGGTGTATCCGTCGACGCGGTTGCCTTCGCTGAAAGTGCGGGCGTTCGTCGAGGCGATGAAGGCGAGGATCGGGGAGACGGCGGGGCGTGGGTGACGAAGTGCTCAAGCCCGGCTCAGCCGAAGAATACGGCGCGGCGGGACGAGGAAGCATCTCGTCATGCGCGTCGCATGATCCGACCGCCATGAAGGCAAGTTCCGCGTCGCCGCTGCCATGGTCCGACGCCAGTCTCGCCAGGCAGCCAGCCCATCACATGAACTTGACGTAGCACGACTTCTTCTCGACCTCTTCGCGCTTGAATCCGCTCTCGGCCATGCATGCCTCGTACTCGTCGGGCAGCGGCTTCAGATTGAAGATCCGCTGGTCGATCGCGGTGGGCAGGCCATGATCCAGTTCGACCTGCGCCTCTTCGCAGGTCGCCTTGGCCAGGCTGAGCTTCACGGGTTCCCCAGTGATGACGTTGCGGATCTTTTCAAATTCCCCGCCCTTGCAAGCCGCAATGGCTTCCTTGAGGTGTCGCGTGTAGACCGCGTCGCGGCATCGATCTCCTTCCTGATCCAGGTTCTTGAATTTCGCCGCGAAAGTCTGCGACTTCCACACGGTTTCAGAAGTCGTGGACTCGCTGAACGGCCAGCAGCCGCAGCCCGTCAGCCCCAGGACAGACACAGCCATCCCCGCCGACGTCATGCGGCGCAACCATCGGTTTCGTGCTTGCATAGGTTCCTTGTTATTGATTGTCGGCCATACATGGTCGCGGGTAACCGGCCCCGCTCCCGCTGATCTACCCCGCCTCCCGCAACGTCCCCAGCAGCACCTTCCTGCAACTCGCGACCATCTGCGCCTCCGGATCGCGATAGTCGGTGAGCAGCCACGCCGCGCCGACGTTCGTCATCGCGCCGACGAGCGCGAGCCCGATCAGCCGCTGCTCGGTGCGCTCCGCAGGCGTCGCCGCTTCGCGCGGCGCGCCGATCGCCATGATCAGCTTGCCGAAGTCGATCAGCATGCGCTGGTAGGTCATGTCGGTGTCCGCGCTCACGCCCATCACCTCGAGCAGCAGCACGCGCGCCGCGCACGGATCGCGCAGGAACGCGAAGAATGCGGCGAGCCCCGCGTCGACGCTCTCGCGCAGGTCGCCGCCGCGCTCGGCCACCGCCCGCCCGACCGCGTCGTGCAGCTGCTGCGCATGATGCAGGTAGGTGCAGCGCAGCAAATCCTCGGTGCTGTCGAACGCCGCATAAAAATAGCGATCGTTCAGCTTCGCTTCCTGGCAGATCGACCGCACGGTCGCCTTGCGGAACCCGACCGTGCCGAACACGCGCGTCGCCGCGCGAATCAGCGCGTCGCGCCGCTCCGCGGCCCGCACCTCGGGCGCCACGCCACCATACGACCGGCCCCTTTTTTCCGTTTTTTCCGTTTCGAGTGCTTTCTCCATTCCGCTATTTGACATCAGGACACCCGAAAACTAAAGTGGTGACGAACAACACCACAATAGATGCGCCGCCGGTACAGCGCAAGCGGAACGGGAGGAACGACGGATGAAGGGGTTTTCCGGCAAGGTTGCCGCGATCACGGGCGCCGGTTCGGGCATGGGCCGCAGCCTCGCGGTCGAGCTCGCGCGGCGCGGCTGCGAGGTCGCACTCGCCGACGTCAACGACGTCGGGCTCGCCGGCACGGCGGCCGCCTGCGCGCAGCACGGCGTGCGCGTGAGCACGCGGCGGCTCGACGTCGCCGACCGCGATGCGGTGTTCGCGTGGGCCGATTTCGTGCGGGCCGAGCACGGCAAGGTCAACCTGGTCTTCAACAACGCGGGCGTGTCGCTGGCCGCCAGCGCCGAGACCGCGCGCATCGCCGATCTCGAATGGATCGTCGGCATCAATTTCTGGGGCGTCGTGCACGGCACGCAGGCGTTCCTGCCGCATCTGCGCGCGTCGGGCGACGGGCACATCGTCAACACGTCGAGCCTGTTCGGCCTCGTCGCGATGCCCACCCAAAGCGCGTACAACGCGACCAAGTTCGCGGTGCGCGGCTTTACCGAGGCGCTGCGGATGGAGCTCGAACTCGACGGTGCGCCGGTGAGCGCGACCTGCGTGCATCCGGGCGGCGTCGCGACGAATATCGTCGACGCAGGCCGCGTCGATACCAGCATCCATGCGCTCACCGGCCAGGACGAAGCGACCCATCGCCGCCAGGCCAACCGCCTGATCAACGCGACGACGGCCGACGACGCCGCGCGGCAGATCCTCGCGGGGGTCGAGCGCAATGCGCGCCGCGTGCTCGTCGGCGCCGACGCGCGCCGGCTCGACCGGATCGCGCGCCTGCTCGGCGCCGGCTACCAGTGGCTGATGCTGCGCCACGTGCGCCGCGCCCGTGCCCGTAACCTTCGACCGAAGGAAGTCCCTGTGGGAGAACGCGCGCACGCCCCGGCCGCACTCCCGACCACGCCGACCAAGGACCCCGCATGACCTCGACGACGACCGACCGGCGCGACGCGCCGCCCGCCCCCGACGCCCGCCAGGAAAGCAACGACCTCGACGTGCTGATCGTCGGCGCCGGCCTGTCCGGCATCGGCGCGGCGTATCACCTGAAGCAGCGCTGCCCGTATGCCAGCGTGGCGATCGTCGAGGCGCGCGACGCGATCGGCGGCACGTGGGACCTGTTCCGCTATCCGGGCGTCCGTTCGGATTCCGACATGTTCACGCTCGGCTACAGCTTCCGCCCGTGGCACAGCGACAAGGCGATCTCGGACGGCCAGACGATCCTCGACTACATCCGCGACACCGCGCGCGCATACGGCATCGACAAGACGATCCGCTACGGCCAGAAGGTGGTGGCAGCCGACTGGGACTCGAACCGCGCGCGCTGGACGGTACGCATCGAGCGCACGCGAAACGGTGCGACCGACTCGCTCGTCTACACCTGCCGCTTCCTGTTCATGTGCAGCGGCTATTACGACTACGACGCCGGCTACCTGCCCGACTGGGCCGGGATGGACACGTTCGAAGGCAAGCTCGTGCATCCGCAGCACTGGCCGAAGGACCTGTCGTACGCGAACCGGCGCGTGGTCGTGATCGGCAGCGGCGCGACGGCCGTCACGCTCGTGCCGTCGATGGCGGCCGATGCGCAGCACGTGACGATGCTGCAGCGCTCGCCGACCTACATCGTGTCGCTGCCCGCGCGCGACAGGATCGCGAACGCGTTGCGCCGCGTGCTGCCGTCGCGGCTCGCGCACCGGCTCGTGCGCGTGAAGAACGTACTGCTGACGATGTACCTGTACAACGTGTCGCGCCGCAAGCCCGACCGGACGAAGCAGTTCATCATCCGCGCGGCCAGCAAGCAGGTCGGCCCCGGCTTCGACGTCGCGAAGCACCTGACGCCGCGCTACATGCCGTGGGACCAGCGCGTGTGCCTCGTGCCGAACGGCGACCTGTTCAAGGCGATCCGCTCGGGCCGCGCGTCGATCGTCACCGACGAGATCGAGCGCTTCACGCCGACCGGCCTCAAGCTGAAAAGCGGCCAGCAGCTCGACGCGGACGTGATCGTCACCGCGACCGGCCTGAAGGTGAAGATGCTCGGCGGTGCGCGCGTCACCGTCGACGGCCGCGCGGTCAACCTGCCGGACACCGTGTCGTACAAGGGCATGATGTACAGCGACGTGCCGAACCTCGCGTCGTCGTTCGGCTACACGAATGCGTCGTGGACGCTGAAGGCCGAGCTGATCGCGCGCTACGTGTGCCGGCTGCTCAACCACATGCGCGCGAACGGCTACGACACGTGCGTGCCGCGGCTCGGCACCGGCGACCTCGGCAACGTGCCGGCCGTCAACCTGAGCTCGGGCTACATCCAGCGCGCGGCCGGCATCCTGCCGAAGCAGGGGCACAGCAAGCCGTGGAAGTTCCATCAGAACTACGTGCTCGATCTCGCATCGCTGAAATTCAGCGGACTCGCCGATTCGGCGATGCAGTTCGAACGCCGCGCGAAAACCGGGCCGGCCGCGACGTCGCCGGTTGCCGAACCCGCACTCGAAACCCGTTGAGGCCGACATGACCCATACGCTCCATCTGATCCAGAACGTGCTGCTCGGCGTCGTCGCGGTGCTCGCCGCGCTCGCGCTGTTTACCGGCTACGTGGCCCGCCGCGTGACGCGCGCGTTTCCGCCCGAAGGGCGCTTCGTCGACATCGGCAGCGACCGCATCCACTACGTCGAATACGGCAACGGGCCGCCGATCGTGTTCGTCCACGGGCTCGCGGGGCAACTGCGCAATTTCGCGTACCTGCCGCTCGCGCGGCTCGCGCAGCAGCATCGCGTGATCCTGATCGACCGGCCGGGTGCCGGCCGCTCGCTGCGCGGCGCGGGTTCGCAGGCGAACGTGTTCGCGCAGGCCCGCACGGTCGCCGCGTTCATCGACGCGCTGCAGCTCGACAAGCCGGTGCTGGTCGGCCACTCGCTCGGCGGCGCGATCGCGCTCGCGGTCGGCCTCAATCATGCGGACCGCGTGAGCCGCCTCGCGCTGATCGCGCCGCTGTCGCACGAGCAGAGCGAGCCGCCGGCGCCGTTCAAGCCGCTGATGCTGCCGTCGCCGCTGGTGCGCCGCTTCGTGTCGTGGACCTTCGCGATACCGCTGACGATCCTGACCGGCCGCAAGGCCGTGCGCCAGGTGTTCGCGCCGGAAGACGTGCCGCGCGACTTCCCGGTCAAGGGGGGTGGACTGCTCGGGATGCGCCCGCACGTGTTTTACGCAACGGCGACCGACCTGCTGTCGGCACCGGTCGACCTGCCCGCGATGGAACGCCGCTACCCTGACCTCGCGCTGCCGGTCGACGTGCTGTACGGCCGTGCCGATCCGATCCTGAACTGGCGCGAGCACGGCGAAGCGCTCGCGAAGAAATCGGCGCGCGTGCGGCTGAAGGTCGTCGAGGGCGGGCACATGCTGCCGGTCACGATTCCGGAGGCCACCGCCGACTGGGTGCTCGAAGTCGCCGCTGCGCCGGCCGACGTGGCCGCGCCGTCGGCACGCATCGCGTAAGCCGGGACCGTGTGGCAGGGCCTGATTCCGTGCCGCAGGCACAGGCGCGGAATCAGGTTTCGTCGTCGGGCAGCGACAGCCCGAGATCCGAGATCACCTCCCGCGCGCTGCGGAACGCCTCGACCGCGGCCGGCGCGCCCGCGTACAGCGCGCTGTGCAGCAACACCTCGCGGATCTCGACGAGGCTCGCGCCGTTGTTGAGCGCACCGCGAACGTGACCCTTCAGTTCCGTGCTGCGGCCAAGCGCCGCCAGCATCGCGCAAGTGCACAAACTGCGCGTCTTCAGGTCGATCCCGCCCCGCTGCCACGTGCTGCCCCACGCGTGCTCGTTCAGCCAGTTCTGCAGCGGCCGCGAAAAACCGTCGAGGTCACGCATCGCACGCTCGACGAACGCCTCGCCCATCACGTCGATGCGTCGCGCCTTGCCGTATTCCCTGTCCTGTTCGCTCATGTCCGTGTCCTGTGTGGAGTCGTGGTCGTTGCGGCGTCGCCGGCAGCCGGGGATGTCGCGCCATGTTCATCGGGCCGGCGCGTTTCGTCAAAGATGCGGCCCTCGGTTCGACGCGCCCGTGCCGCGCATATCGAACGCTACGTAACATCACTCCGCACGTTACGGCGGCGCGCGGGAACATCGCAACCGCCGCGCCTGCGCACCCTGCGTGCCCGTCGCGCGAAAGCCCCGGTACTCCGTTTAAATCGCACGTATATTCCCGATTTCTGAAATAAAGCGCGACACCGTTTCGGGAAAACTGCCGTGGCGCGGAATTTGCAGTGGTGGCTTGGACACACTTCCAATGTCGAGGCCAACATGCACAAACTCTTCAAGAAGACGACGGTAACGATGGCCGTCTCGTCGCTGCTCGCACTCTATGGTTGCGGCTCGGTCGATGGACCGACAACGCCGCCGACGATCAAGCCGAGCACGTCCGGGTCGGGCGGCAGTTCGGGGACCTCGGGGTCGTCGGGGTCGTCTGGTACGTCGGGGTCGTCTGGTACGTCGGGGTCTTCTGGTACGTCGGGGTCTTCTGGTACGTCGGGTTCGTCCGGGACGTCGGGTACTACTTCGGGTACTTCCGGCACTTCGGGCACCTCCGGTACGTCAGGTACTTCCGGTACGTCGGGTACTTCCGGCACTTCGGGTACTTCCGGTACCTCGGGCACCTCCGGCACCTCCGGCACCTCGGGTACCTCCGGTACGTCGGGTACTTCCGGCACCTCGGGTACTTCCGGTACCTCGGGCACCTCCGGCACCTC
>NZ_SCNZ01000059.1:0-44730 GCF_005502655.1 Burkholderia sp. 4NA327C6
ACCAGTAGCCCGAACATCTACGCGGCCGGCGACTGCACCGACCAGCCGCAGTTCGTCTATGTGGCGGCAGCGGCCGGCACTCGTGCGGCCATTAACATGACCGGCGGCGACGCCGCCATCAATCTGACCGCGATGCCGGCCGTGGTGTTCACCGACCCGCAAGTGGCGACCGTGGGCTACAGCGAGGCGGAAGCGCACCACGATGGCATCGAAACCGACAGCCGCACGCTGACGCTCGACAACGTGCCGCGTGCGCTTGCCAACTTCGACACACGCGGCTTCATCAAGCTGGTCATTGAGGAAGGTAGCGGACGGCTCATCGGCGTGCAGGCGGTTGCCCCGGAAGCGGGCGAACTGATCCAGACGGCTGTTCTCGCCATTCGCAACCGCATGACGGTGCAGGAACTGGCCGACCAGTTGTTCCCTTACCTGACGATGGTCGAGGGGTTGAAGCTCGCGGCGCAGACCTTCAGCAAGGACGTGAAGCAGCTTTCCTGCTGCGCCGGGTAATCGGAATCAAATCACCAAACCCCAAGGAGCCAAACAACTATGGAAACATCAACCTTCGTCAAAGAAATCGCGGAGCGTTTCTCGGTTATCAACCGACTACATCCCACTGAACTCTTGCTTCCGCTTCTTCGCGAGATTGCCAAGGGAAGTCCCGTCTCGCGGAAAACGCTCGCGACCGTGCTCGACTGGCCGGCCGACAGAGTCGCGGCAGCACTCGATCAGGTCCCCAGCACCGAGTATGACGACGACGGCAATATTGTCGGCTATGGCCTTACGCTGCGCGAAACCCCGCATACCTTTGAGATTGACGGCCAACGTCTCTACACGTGGTGCGCCCTAGACGCATTAATATTCCCGGCTTTGCTCGGCAGGAGCGCGTACGTCTCCTCGCGCTGCCCTACAACGGGTGAAGAGGTATCGCTTACGGTGGCGCCAGATGGGCTGCACCGGCTCGAACCGGCGAGCGCAGTTGTGTCACTGGTGCGACCAAATGCGTCATCCGACATTCGCTGCTCCTTCTGCTGCCACGTCCACTTTTTTGCCAGCGCCGCTGCCGCTGACGATTGGGTCGCGCAGCATGAGGGTGCCGAAGTTGTGGGCGTCGAAGAGGCCTTTCGCCTTGGGCAAGAGCTTGCTCGACAGCTGTCATCGCCTAGCGGGACGTAACTGTCCTGTGCTGCGCAGGGTGAGGAAAAGGAGGTGTTCAGTGAGCGCTTATACAGTTTCCCGCTTAGCACATGACGCGGGCGTGAGTGTGCATATCGTGCGCGACTACCTGCTGCGTGGATTGCTGCGGCCGGTGGCGTGCACCCCAGGCGGCTACGGCTTGTTCGATGACGCCGCCTTGCAACGGCTGTGCTTCGTGCGGGCGGCCTTCGAGGCGGGCATCGGCCTCGACGCGCTGGCGCGGCTGTGCCGGGCGCTGGATGCGGCGGACGGCGACGGTGCGTCTGCGCAGCTTGCCGTGTTGCGGCAACTCGTCGAGCGTCGGCGCGAGGCCCTGGCCAGCCTCGAAATGCAACTGGCCGCCATGCCAACCGAACCGGCACAGCACGCGGAGAGTCTGCCATGAACAGCCCAGAGCACTTGCCGTCTGAGACGCACAAACCGATCACCGGCTACTTGTGGGGCGCGCTGGCCGTGCTCACCTGTCCCTGCCATTTGCCGATTCTCGCCATTGTGCTAGCCGGCACGACGGCCGGCGCGTTCATCGGGGAGCACTGGGGTATTGCAGCCCTCACGCTGACCGGTTTGTTCGTCCTGTCTGTGACACGACTGCTGCGGGCCTTCAAAGATCGATCATGAGCGCTTCCCATTGAGACAAACCACGCTGTCGCTACGTTGCCTCATGCCGGCATCAAATTCGGCTGAGTAGCTTCTCGCCATCTGGACGTAGCTCACCCTTGGGTGAAACATGCCGATACAGGGTCTGCCGCGTGACGCCAAGTTCCTGGCACAGGTCGCCGACCTTGGTCTCTGGCTGACCCATTGCCGCCATCGCCAGCCGCAGCTTGGCGGCGGTCATCTTGAACGGCCGGCCGCCTTTCCGCCCGCGCGCGCGGGCCGAGGCTAGGCCGGCAATCGTGCGCTCCGCGATCAACTCGCGCTCGAACTCGGCCAGGGCGGCGAAGATGCCAAAGACCAGCTTGCCGGCGGCGGTCGTGGTGTCGATGGCCGCGCCGTGCCCGGTTAATACCTTCAAGCCGATGCCGCGCCCAGTCAGGTCGTGCACGGTGTTGATGAGATGTCGCAGGTCGCGTCCGAGCCGATCCAGTTTCCACACGACCAGTGTGTCGCCAGTTCGCAACGCCTTCAGGCAGCTCGTCAAGCCGGGCCGATCCTCGCGCATGCCGGATGCCTGGTCCTCGTAAAGATGTACTGGATCGACCCCGGCGGCAATCAGCGCGTCGCGCTGCAAATCGGTAGCCTGGGAGCCGTCCGCCTTCGATACCCGCATGTAGCCTATCAGCATGTCGTACCTGTCACATATACGTTCGATTATGTGACAGTGTGAACCGGAAAGTTCTGGTCGTCAAAATTTGTCACTTAACCCGTCATTCTGTCTAAGACATGCAAAGGGTCCATCAGCCTCGTAATGTGACAGAAATTCCGGGGGAATGCCTTCCTTTGCAAAGGTGGCGCGCAACTGTTCCAGGGAAGCGGGATCGCGCCGACCATAGGAAGCCAACGCGAACAGCGAGCGTGCCGTCTCGGGGTCGTGCCGGGCTTCAATGATCGCCTCACTGATAGCTTGGACCGCCCGTTGCCAATGATTGACGGGTTCGGGCTTCGGCGGTTTCGCCGGCAGACCACTGGTGAACCCGGTTTGGAGCTCGGACCAGAACAGCTTTGCATGCTCGCCTGGCGGGCTGATATCCCTCACCTCGATCAAGCTGATTGCCGTTGCCGCCGCCTCCAGCATCTGCAACCGTATTGCCGGGTTCAGGGTTTCATACGGTCGCCACAGACTTTGCCCAGCACGCAGCGGATGCCCGCAGCCTTGCCAGACTTGGCGGAGATACCCCGCGTAGGTTCCGCACGCCGAAAGCGGGGTGTTCAGCTCATCGAGCAGCGTGCGTAGCAGTCGAAACCACAATCCAGCGTGGATGCGTCGGCACGGCAGTTCCACATGGCCGGTCGTCAGTGCCTGCCAGGTACGCCGGTCCATCACTGCAATCGCGTCGCTGGCGGTGCGCGACGCAGTGTCGGCGTTCTCCCAGCCGAGAAACCGCCCAGGCACGCCCCAATAGGATTCCAGCCAGCAGCCATGCAGCGGGCAGCTCAGCATCAGGGGCAGCTTCCATGCAAGCAGTACGGCTTGGTTTGCCGGGTCGTTCAGACAGAGAGGACAGGCGCGATGTATCGGCTGGCTGGGCAGCCAGGCACGCCAGCTCGTGATGGATCGCGTCCTACGGCGGAGTTTCGGCAGCAGCACCGAGAGCTGGAACGCATAGGTTTCCAATGCGTCTGGAATCTGATCATCAAGGCTGTCCAGTAGCCAAGGCACCCAGCCGGCGAAACTCATGCAGCGCAGCCGATCCAGCTCGATACCGCTCCGCTGGGAGAGCATCGCCAGCAGCGCCAGTGGTGGCGCGGTGTCCAGGTCATCAACCTGGCCGTGACCAAGATCGTGCTCCAGCAGCTCGGACACCTCCATGTGATAGCAAAGGGCCACGCGGTTGAGCCACGAAGACAGGGCTTCGGCTTCCCTGGGTGCCGGATGCAGTGGCCAGCGTGGCGCTGGCTTCACATCAGTTCCCGCTCGAATTGCCGCCGCCGCTCGCTGGGACCGGTGTAATCGGCCATGCTGAGCGTGCGGTGGTTGATCGCTTCCTCACCACTCTCCACGGCGGCCACGGCCGCCGCCATCAATAGGTGCGCCAGCTCGCCAATAGTGCCCTCGCTGCGCGTGAGCAGGTAGCGAGCCATGTCCAGCGTGGCAATCGACGAAGGTCGCCGCAGCGGGAGCGAAGCCGCGAAGCTGGCCAGCAGTGAACAGCAATCGTCGTTGGCCTCCCACACCGGCAGCATCATCGGCTCGAAGCGATTTTCCAACTGGTCATCCGAGCGGATGGCCAGGTAGGCGTCGCGTGTGCCCACACCGACCAGCGGGATGCGCAATTCGTTGCCGAGGAAGCGCAGCAGGTTGAGGAATTCCCGGCGGTTGACGCTGTTGCCGGCCAGGACGTTGTGCAGCTCGTCGATCACCAGCAAACGCACACCGAGCTTGCGCAGCAGTGTCAGCGCCAGTTGCTCTATTTCCGGCAGCCGTGGGCGCGGTCGCAATGGTGCTCCCATCGCCGCGAGCAGCGCGACGTAGAAGCGGATCACCGATGGCTCGGACGGCATCTGCACGACCAATACCGGGATGTGCTCCTGGTCGGCGTCGGAGCTGGCCGGGTGGGCGCGGCGGAACTTCTCGACGATCATCGACTTGCCGTTGTTGGTTGGACCGACCAACAGCAGGTTGGGCATGCGTTGTTTGTTTGGCCACGTATACAGGGCTTCCAGCCGGTTCAACGCCTCGACTGCTCGCGGATAGCCGATCCAGCGGTCGGCGCGAAGGCGATGGATGCGCTCGTCCGCCGGGAGACGGGCCAAGCCCTGGGCCGCCGGCAGCAGGTGGGACAGGTCGATGATGGGATATTCGTCCACGGCTACCACTCCTCAATCTGGTCGAACGGTTTGGCAGGTGGCTGGTTGTCCGCCTGCGGGTCTGCCATGTCCGTGTCCGCTGGTGGCGTGGTTTTGACAGGTTGTTCCGTTGACTTGAGATGCTGGCGTCGATCCGCGTCGCGCCGCGCCTTGCGCGTGGCTTTCTGCGCAGTGGTCACGATTTCGCGCATCTGCCCGATCATGCGGAACAGCGCCGACTCATCCACCTGTTCGCGCCCTTGCTGCCGCAATTTCGCCAGCGCCTGCCGTTGTTCCCAGAGGGTGACAGCCGGGTGCGACAAGGTACGGTATGGAATTTCCAGATAGTGCTGCCCCTCCGGCTCCAGCACCCAAATGCGGCTGATGTCGCGTGGGTCGCGCCGGATCAGGAACGCAGGCAGGCGGTCGCGCCGAGCTATCCACGGCTTGAGCGCATCGGCGTAGTAGTGGATGTGGTCGATGACGAAGCCAGTGCGGGTCAGGGTGCGGCGGAGGACGGGCAGGAAATCGACCAGAAAAGCCGTGGTGCGAGTGATGACGGTTGGAACGCCGGTACGCGCGACAGCTTCGGCCCAGCGTGCGGCCGGCGGTTGGAGCAGGCCGTTGTGCACGGAGCCGTGATAGGTGCCAACCGCCAATGCGAGCCAGCGTTCCAGCTCGCGCAGTGTCAGGGCGGCCATCTTCTCGGAGGCGTATTCCCCGCGCTGGTCAGGGTTGGAGAAGGTCGTCCCCGGCAATTCGTCGTGGATCATTTGCATCGCCGTGCCGATGATCCGTTCCACGATGCCGCCATAGTGCGGCTGCCCGAGAGGCCGATAGTCCAACCGGATGCCATGCTGCTCGCAGCCACGGCGTAGCGCCTCGCTCTTGAATTCGGCCGCGTTGTCCAGGTAGAGCAGCGCGGGCTTGCCGCTCATCGGCCAGTCCATTTCCACGTCCAACCTTTCCAACCAAGGGCGCTTGTCGCAACCGGCGTGTGCGAGGCACAGGCCGACCGAGACGGCAGATGGCGCTTCTAACGTGACCACCATGCCAACCACGCAGCGGGTGAACACGTCGATGGCGAGGGTCAGGTACGGACGGCCAATCGGTTGCCGGTCGCGCTCGTCCACCACGATCAGGTCGATGACTGTGTGGTCGATCTGTACCTGCTCCAGCGGTGCGGAGACTGGCGGAGGAACACCGCCAACACCTTGCAGGATGCGGGACGCATCCTGGCCTTCCCGAAGTCGAGTGGTCTTGAGTGGATCAAGGCTGGCGATCCGCAACGCGACCGTGTTGCGCGCCGGCATCCGCAGCTTTTGCAGCTTGCACACCCGCGCAACTTCACGGTGGAACGCCGCCAAGCTGCGCTTCTGCTTGGTCAGGAAGCGCTTTTGCAGTAGCTCGCGGATGATTCGTTCGACCGACTCCGGCAAGCGGCCTTTACCTTTGCCACCGCTCGACTGTCCAAGAGCCAAATCAGTGACCAGCCCCGAACCTTGCCGGGCACGGCGGATCAGGACGTAGACCTGCCGCCGGGACAGACCCAGCGCCTGGGCTGCTGCGTCGGCCGCTTCATGCCCGACCGTCTCCGACTGCGCCAACGGCCCAATGATCTCCGCGCGGCAGCGAGCACGCTCCCATGCCTGTTCTGACAGGGTGGCTACGCCGCGCTCGGCAATCGGTACGGTATCGGTCGCCATGCTCGCCTCGCTTTGGTGCACACGAGTATTGAGCATAGACGAGTTTCGTGCAGAGGAGTCCTGATATCGGGCTGTCAGGAGCCGTATGCACAGCTGTGAACGAACAATAGAGTTTGACACAGCGCGCACAATAAAATCAGATGCTTAGCGATCTACTGGGTTAGGCACCGATGAAATAGAGCTTGACACTAACGCAATCCAACACAATTCGCAGAAGCATTTTGCGACAAAAGAGTTTGACACAAGTTGTAATGCCCCAAGGGTACACCGGCGCCGACTGCCGAAGCTTCTAGCCTCTGATCAGAGCGGGAACGGCACCTCGTAATCTTCGTCTTGCCCGTGGCATATCGCCTGCTCGCCGTTCTGCACGCGCTCAGTTCGCGCACCTAATGCTTGTGCCGGTGATGCACATCCGGGAAGTGTGCATGCGAATGGGTGATGGGCAGGTGCACATGCGGATGGGTATGGGGTTCATCGCTATCGAATGGGAAATCGTGCTCGTGCTGGTGATGTTCGTCGTGGCGATGGCGATGCGTGTGTTCGAGAGGCTCGTGCGTATGCTCATGCTCATGTCGTTCACGCACGTGCAGCCAAATGCCCAGCGCCATCATGGCGGTGGCGATCCAGAAAGACACGGACGGCCACTCGGGCCAGATAAGCAACGATAGCGCCACGCCGAAAAGCGGCGCAACCGAGAAGTAGGCGCCGGCCCGGGCTGACCGAGGTGCCGGAGCGCGATCACAAAGAACACCAGACTCACGCCGTAGCCGGCAAGCCCGGTCAGCATCGCAGCAGCGACCGTGATCGCGCCCGGTAACGGGTGCCCTCAAGAAACGGACTTTTGCGTACGTTAATGGCGAATGGCACTTACGCGGCGCCGACGTCACGTGGTTCTTCGCCTCGCTGCAATGAGGCAATCAGCGGACACGACACGTTGCCCTTGCGCGAATGGCACGCGCACACGAGCTGGGTGAGCACGGCTTCCATGCGTTCGAGATCGGCGAGTTTGTCCTGAATGTCGCGGAGCTTGTGCTCCGCGAGGCTGCTCGCCTCGTCGCAATGCGTCCCATCCTCCAGTTTCAACAGGTCCGCTATTTCGTCGAGGCTGAAGCCCAGCCGCTGGGCCGACTTGACGAACCGAACCCTCGTCACATCGCCTTCGCCATAGCGGCGAATGCTGCCATACGGCTTATCCGGTTCCAGCAGCAATCCCTTGCGCTGATAGAACCGGATCGTCTCCACATTGACGCCGGCGGCCTTCGCGAAGGCGCCGATGGTCAGGCTTTCGCTACCGTTATCCATACCGCTTGACTCCGTACATAGGTACGGAAGTAAGGTTACGCTACTCAGTGGATATTCGGAAGGGCAGCGTATGGCGGAACAGCAGAATGGGCGCGGCGCACTTGCCGCCGGCGGACTGGCCGCTATCCTCGCGTCGACCTGCTGCCTCGGGCCACTGGTGCTCGTCGCGCTGGGTGTGAGCGGCGCCTGGATCGGCAATCTGACTTTGCTCGAACCCTGGCGGCCGGCTTTCATCGGCGTGGCACTGGTGGCGTTGTTCTTCGCCGGCCGACGCATCTTTCGGCCCGTTGCGGTGTGCAGGCCCGGCGAGGTGTGCGCGATTCCACAGGTGCGCGCCGCGTACAAGCTCATCTTCTGGATCGTTGTCGCGTTGGTACTGATCGCGGTTGGTTTCCCCTACGTACTGCCCCTGTTCTATTGAACCTGGAGTTCATCATGAAAAAGCTGCTTGCAGCACTCGCGCTCGCCGTTGTTGCCGTCCCGGTCTGGGCCGCGACGCAGACGGTTACGCTGTCTGTGCCCGGCATGACGTGTGCCGCCTGCCCCATTACGGTCAAACACGCGCTGTCCCAAGTTACGGGCGTCGAAAAAACGGATGTCCGTTTCGAGCAGCGCGAAGCCGTCGTGACGTTCGACGATGGCAAGACGAGCGTCCAGGCACTGACCAAGGCTACGGCGGACGCGGGCTATCCGTCGTCGGTCAAGCCCTGAAACTACAGAGGTACTGCAATGTCATTCGTCACGCGCGCGGCCGATAAGGCCGGTTTGCTTGGCAGCATCGTGTCGGCGATGGGCTGTGCGAGCTGCTTCCCGCGATCGCCAGTCTGGGCGCCACCATTGGTCTGGGCTTCCTGAGCCAGTACGAAGGGTTGTTCATCCGCATCCTGCTACCGGCCTTCGCCGGCGTCGCGCTGTTCGCCAATGCGGTCGGCTGGCTCAAGCATCGGCAGTGGCGCCGTACCGTGCCCGGCCTGATCGGGCCGCTGCTGGTGCTGGCAGCCGTGTTTGTGATGCGCGCCTATGGCGAGCGCAGCGGCTGGCTGCTCTATCCCGGTCTCGCCATTATGGTGGCGACATCGCTCTGGGACCTGTTCTCCCCGGCCCAACGCGTCTGTGCCACCGATACGTGTGATTCGTGCACGGGCAGCGTGCGCAAGGGTTGAGTAGTGGCGCATCTAACTAAATCCATGAAAGAACGGAGCAAGGCGATGATGACCTTGAAGATTGACGGGATGACCTGCGCTTCCTGCGCCGAGCATGTCAGGCAGGCGCTGGAAAAGGTGCCCGGCGTGCGCTCGGCAGCGGTCTCCTATTCCAAAGCCCTAGCCGATCTGACGGTCGATGAAGGGGTTAGTCACGACACGCTGACTGCCGCGGTGACGACAGCCGGCTATCACGCCAGGGTGGCTGACGTGCCACCCCACTCAGCAGGCCTGCCCGGCAAGACGCCCGGCTCGGCGGAAACTGGTGGGAAGCGTAGCGGCGGTGATAGCGCGCTGCGGGTCGCCGTGATCGGCAGTGGTGGCGCTGCCATGGCGGCTGCGCTAAAGGCTGCCGAAAACGGCGCGCAGGTGACGCTGATCGAGCGCGGCACCATCGGCGGCACCTGCGTGAACGTCGGCTGCGTGCCCTCCAAAATCATGATCCGTGCCGCCCATATCGCGTATCTGCGGCAGACGAGTCCCTTCGACGCGGGCATTACCGCGACGGCACCGGCCATTGACCGGCCGCGCATGCTCGCCCAGCAGCAGGCGCGCGTGGACGAGCTGCGCCACGCCAAATATGAAAACATTCTCGACACGAGCCCGAACATCAACGTCCTGCACGGCGAGGCGCGGTTCACGGGAAGCCATTCGCTCACGATCACGCTGACCGCCGGCGGCGAACGTACGGTGTCGTTCGATCGCTGCCTGATTGCCACAGGTGCAACTGCCGCAGTGCCGCCGATTCCGGGCCTGAAGGACACGCCGTACTGGACCTCGACCGAAGCGCTGGTGAACGACGCGATTCCCGAGCGACTGGCTGTGATCGGCTCGTCGGTAGTCGCACTGGAACTGGCCCAGGCATTTGCACGGCTGGGCAGCCATGTTACGGTCCTGGCCCGTCACACGCTGCTCTACCAGGAGGACCCGGCGATCGGCGAAGCCGTGACGGCCGCCTTTCGCGCCGAGGGCATCGAGGTGCTGGAACAGACCCAGGCAACCCACGTGTCGCACGCCGATGGCAAGTTCGTCGTCACCACGAACCACGGCGAGCTGCGGGCCGACCAGTTGCTGGTGGCAACAGGTCGTGCTCCCAACACCGGTAGTCTGAATGTGGCGGGCGCCGGCGTGCAGCTCGACGAGCGCGGCGCCATCGTGATCGACGGCGGCATGCGCACGAGCGCACCGGATATCTATGCGGCGGGCGACTGCACCAACCAGCCGCAGTTCGTCTATGTCGCGGCGGCTGCCGGTACACGCGCGGCGATCAACATGACCGGAGGTGATGTACGTCTCAATCTCGATACGATGCCGACGGTCGTCTTCACTGAGCCACAGGTTGCGACGGTTGGCTACAGCGAGGCGCAGGCGCACCGGGCGGGCATCGAGACCGACAATCGCACCCTAACGCTCGACAATGTCCCACGTGCGCTGGTGAACTTCGACACGCACGGCTTCATCAAGCTGGTGGCGGAAGCCGGCACCGGCCGGCTCATCGGCGTGCAGGCGGTGGCGCCCGAGGCGGGCGAACTCATCCAGACGGCCGCGATCGCGATCCGCGCAAGGATGACCGTGCAGGACCTCGCCGACCAGCTGTTCCCGTACCTGACAATGGTCGAGGGGCTCAAGCTCGCTGCGCAGACCTTCTCGAAGGATGTGAAGCAGCTCTCATGCTGCGCGGGATAACCTGTGGGGGGACGACGATGAACCTTGCGCGCCATACGGCCGAACTGGTCGAGCGCCTGGCGATGGCCAACCAGTTGGAAGGCTTTGCAGATCTCTTTGTCGTGCTGCTGCGTGAACTCAGCAAGGGGGCGCCGGTTTCTCCGGCCGCATTGGCCCTGGCCTTGGACTGGCCCATCGAGCGGGTGAGCGTGGCACTCGAACAGGCGGTAAGCACGGAGTGGGACGACTATGGCAACGTCGTCGGCTACGGCTTGACGTTGCGTGAGACCCCGCACACTTTCGAGGTCGACGGCCGGCGCCTGTACACGTGGTGTGCCTTCGATACGCTGTTCTTCCCGGCGCTGATCGACCGGACGGCCCACGTGGTCTCGCGATGTGCCGCCACCGGCACACCGGTCTCGCTCACGGTCACGCCCACCGCGATAGAGGACATCGAGCCGACGGGCGCGGCCGTGTCGCTGATCCTCCCGCAGAACACGCCTGACATCCGCGCTGCGTTCTGCTGTCATGTGCATTTCTTTGCCTCTGCCGCCGCGGGTCAGCAGTGGGCCGCGACACGCCCCGGCATCGAGGTTGTGAGCGTCCGGGACGCCTTCGCCGTGGGCCGCGAGTGTGCCGAGCGGCTGTTGGGGGCCACCTGCCTGCGAAACGCGGGGAGCACAAACCGTGCGTGATCCAACTGCACCCGGATTAACTCGTAGCGCCCGCTGGCGCGCCTGGCTCTGGGGTGCGCTCGCGGCGCTCACGTGCCCATGCCATTTGCCGATCGTGCTGCTGGCACTGTCCGGCACGGCGGCCGGAGCACTCGTCAGCCAGCATCAGGGCATCGCCGTGGTCGTGCTGCTGGCGTTTTTTGCCTTGTCGCTCACATGGGCGCTGCGCGCGTTCCGGGCGCCCCGGTGATCTGCGCATCGGTGCGCTCAGTCACGCGTCGGGTGTCAGGCTGAGGCATGCTTCAACCTGACGTCAGGCCTGCGACCAAAGCGCGTCACGTTAGGGTTGACTTCCTCATTGGTGGACACACGTTTCTCCGTGTCGAAGACCCTAACCTGACGATCTCGCCGCTAAACGTACGAAAAAGTCCGAATCTTGACGGCACCCCTATGCGGGCGCCGCTTTTTGCGCCGTGACCATCGCGCTGGTTTGGCTCCAGCGGCGGCCTCAGAGAACATAAGGCACGTCAAGCCTGCTGCCGCGGCAGCAACGGCCTGAATTCGCGCAAGCCAGTCCTGGCGCTGCGGAAGCCGCCGGGAGTCGCCGGTCAGGTTGATATGCTCCGGGTCTGACGCCATCTGCTATAGCAACGGGGCGTCGCCGGTAGTGTTAGTGTGGCCGTACAAGGCGGCTGCGGCGCCCTTCAGGCAAGTGTGTTTCACGGCGCTACACCGCACTTCGTCATTCCGGAGTTCCAGAGCCCGTGGCGCCCCGGCCATCGCCGTGCGCCGGCCCTCGTACAAGTTTTGCCTGCTGTCGCGCGCGATCGTTGATGACCTGATGCCGCCGATGGTCCGTCATTGTCTTCCAGTTGCGGATTTCATCGCGTGTGCGCAGGCAGCCGGTGCAGAACCCTGTCCGACCATCCATGACGCACACGTCGATGCACGGTGACCTGACGGCCATCGCTCAGGCTGCGACACGCGTCGGGTTGACTTCCACCGTCACGTGCGACAAGCCCCGGAAGCGTTTGAGTGCTGCGTGATAGAAGCCAGGGCTGCGTTGCGGCTCGGTAGTCGCAACCGACACCACCGCGCCCATGTGACCGGGTCCCAGGCGCCATACGTGCAGGTCGATTACCCGGTCGCCATGGCCCTCGATCGTGCGACGGACATTGTCAGACAGTTTGCGGTCCAGATTCATGTCGAGCAAAATCCCGCCCGTGTCGCGCATCAAACCCCACGACCAGTTCGCGATCACCAGTGCGCCAATCACGCCGGCAAGCGGGTCCATCCACATCCAGCCGAACGTACGCGCCAGCACCAGCCCAATGATGGCCAGCACGGAGACGGCTGCATCCGCGATCACGTGGACGTACGCCGAACGGATATTGTGATCCCGGTTCGCAGCGGTGACTGCGTCGTCATGGTCGTGCTCATGCTCCTCGAAGGCGAGTTCGTGCAAGCCGTCGCTCAACCGGACGACGGCCTTGAACTCGTGCGGCTCCGGAATCTGGTCGGTTGACTCCAGGTAGCCGCCCCGGTCAACGAACGTGAACGCTTGACGTGCGCCGTCCGGGCGTACCGTCGTGACCGAAACCCCGTCTGCGGCCAGGCGCGAATCCTCCGTCGCCGGCGTTATGCGGAAGACGGGCGGCACGCCGTCCTCGAAAACCGAAACCTCGAACACGCCAGACGGAGTGAATATGCGCCGGACCTCATCGTCATGAGCATGGTCGCCGTGATCTTCGTCGCCATGGCCGTGACCGTGACCGTGCCCATGTCCATGCGCATGCCCGTGGCCATGACCGTGATGGTCACCGCTCAGCAGCCAGACGCTCGCCAGGTTGACCAGCAGTCCGACCACCGCGATGGGAATCGCTTCCCCGAAATGGATTGGCACCGGCGAAAAGAAACGGGATACCGCCTCATAGGCGATCAGCAGCGCAATCATCGCCAGCACGATGGCGCTGGTGAACCCCGCCAGATCGCCAAGCTTGCCGGTTCCAAACACGAAGCGCGGATCCGACGCGTGCCGGCGCGCGTAAGTGTAAGCAAGCGCCGCGATCAGCATGGCACCCGCGTGCGTTGACATGTGCAGACCGTCGGCGACCAGCGCCAGTGAGCCGAACAGACTGCCGCCAAGAATCTCGGCCACCATCATCGCACTGCAAAGCGCAATGACTGCCCAGGTCCGCCGCTCGTTCTGCGCGTGTGCCGCGCCGAGATAGATGTGATCGTGTCCGGCGCCAAAGGCTGCGCTCTGGAAATCGCTCATGTTGCCCTCTTACCTGAAATAGCTGTGGATCACTTCGATCAGCTCCTCTGTGCCGCTGACATGCCCGTGCGACGGATCGGCATCGACCAGATGAGTTCGGACATGGTCCTCCAGCACCACTGCCAGAAGACCATTCATCGCGCCACGGCAGCTCGTAATCTGCTGCAGCACCTCGGAGCAACCGCGCTCTTCCTCGAGCGAGCGCTCCACCGCTTCGAGCTGCCCCTTGATGCGGCGCACCCGGTTGAGCAGCTTCTGTTTCTCGCGAATTGTGTGGCTCATGAAAGGCATCTCCGTGAAGACTGGACGGGACTGTAGCACATTTACAAAGATATAGGGGGTATAGGTATATTATTTGGCCGGAAATTCTCCGGCATCATGCCCGTTCGTTGATCGAGTTGGACCCGTGGCGATGACCGCGTCACCCACAAAACCGCCTGAATTGGCGATTCATGGGGCCAGGATCGGCACGCAACACGAATTTTTTGCCCCCAGCTTAGATCCGGTTGACTCAGGATACCCCCACCCCCTACAATCCAACAATCTTCACGGACGGGGCAATTGCCTTGGACACCTGCAGTAGTCGACCTTTGATCCGTTTCGCTGCCTGACTGGCAGGACGTCCCCGCGCTCACCTATCAGCCGCCGTCCTGCCGTCAGGCAGACGGTGCGCGCCGCAGTAACGCAGCCCCGTGCACCCCAGAAAGCGCCATCGACCCGCGTGCTTGCGCGAAGTCAATGGCATCGTGACGCGAGTCCCACTCGCGTGCGCATCTGCTCCCTGTGAGCAGCGCGTGAACCTGTACGGGCGCATCTGGCGCCAGAAAGGAGCCGAAATGCCGGACTGTGACAGTTACCCCATATGCCGCTCATCCCTGCTTTTCATCAGGGCAAACGGGTAGCACGCACCTCACGGCGCCCATGATGCGCCGGTCTCCGTGTCTGCCCGCGCCCCACGTTTCGCGTCCTGCCAGACGCACGGAGAACATCATGAACTTTGGCCTTCTCGTGTCGCAAAACCCGCACATCGACGACTCGCGTGCCTGCTACGACACCATGCTGTCGCTGCAGCCCCGCACACCGAACCGCTTCGCTGCATTCTGGCGCTGCGTCAGCCGACTCATCTCGTAACAGGCCGTAAGCCATTTCGGCATGCGCGACGGACGCGTTTTTCCAGCGACCGGTCCGCTCGCGCATGCTTGACCGCCACAGAGTTGTTCCAGCGCAATCCGGGAACCATAAAAATGTCTACGCCAACTGATCTCTCACCACCCACGCTCGGGCGGGAACGCACCGCAGTCCTCGATTCGGCCCATCTGGGCGACATCAAGGGAGCGCTCGGCACCATTGCCCACCACGACACCGCCCCGCGCACGACATGGTGGGCGCGCTTTCGAACGTTGCTGGCTATTCTGGGCCCGGGCCTGATCGTCATGGTCGGCGACAACGACGCGGGCGCCTTCAGCACCTATACACAGGCTGGCCAGAACTACGGCACGACGCTGCTGTGGACGCTTCTGCTGCTCGTGCCCGTCCTCTTCGTCAACCAGGAAATGGTCCTGCGGCTCGGTGCGGTCACCGGCGTCGGGCATGCGCGGTTGATCTTCGAGCGCTTTGGCAAGTTCTGGGGGGCGTTCAGCGTGATCGATCTCTTCCTGCTCAACGCGCTCACGATCGTCACCGAATTCATTGGCATCACGTTTGTGCTCGACTTCTTCGGCCTCTCCCGTATCGCGGGCGTCTGCATCGCCGCAGCGCTGACGATGGCCGCTGTCAGTACGGGGAATTTCCGGCGCTTCGAGCGCTTCGCCGTCGTGCTGTGTGCGCTGAGCCTGCTCCTTGTTCCCGTGCTGGTGTCGATACATCCGCCGGTTGGCCAGATGACGCGCGACTTCTTCATCCCGAACTGGCCTGCGCACTCGAAGCTTTCGGATGTGATGCTGCTCGTCATTGGTATCGTTGGTACGACGATCGCACCCTGGCAGCTGTTCTTCCAGCAGAGCTATGTGATCGACAAGCGCATTACGCCGCGCTTCATGAAGTACGAGAAAGCCGACCTGTGGATCGGCATCGCACTGGTGCTGATCGGCGCAGTGGCCATGATGGCGTTCAGTGCCGCGCTGTTCTCGGGAAAGCCCGAATTTGGCAATTTTACGGATGCGGGCGGCGTCATCACCGGCCTTGAAAAATACGCCGGCCGTACCTCGGCCGTGCTGTTTGCGATTGCGCTCTTCGATGCGGCGATCATCGGCGCAGCGGCAGTCTCGCTGTCGACCGCCTATGCGATTGGCGACGTGTTCAAGATCCGTCACTCGCTGCATCGGGGCGTGACGGACGCGAAAGGCTTTTACCTTGTGTACTTCGGCATTGTCGCGCTGGCTGCCGTAATCGTACTGATTCCCGGTAGCCCCCTCGGACTGCTGACCGAAGCGGTCCAGACGCTCGCCGGCGTGTTGCTGCCGAGTGCTACGGTGTTCCTGCTGCTCCTGTGCAACGACAAGGCCGTGCTCGGACCATGGGTCAACTCCAGAAAGCTCAACCTGTTCACAGGGGCGGTGATCTGGGTGCTGGTGATGCTGTCGATCATCCTGACCGCGTCGGTGATGTACCCGGATATCAGCGGTGAGACGATTCTCGTAGTACTCGCGGGCGGAACCGTGCTGGCCATCGCTGGCTATGCCGTGACGGCTGCGCTGCGCAGAGGTAGCAGGGACCCCGTGGGCTCAACCCAGGCATGGCCAGAGGGCGCACGCGACACGTGGCGCATGCCGCCGCTGAACGATCTGCCGGCGCCGAACCTGACGCTGGCCAAGCGTGTCTGGATGGGAGTCCTGCGCGGCTACCTGCTGCTGGCCGTGGGGCTCGTCGTGCTCAAGGTCGTGCAGATGACCCTGTTGAAATAGCGCGCTGCATCAGTCGTTTCACGCGTGCAGCTGCACGCAGCTCAGTTCAGGGCGCGTTTGTTGTGACCCGCACCTCAATCCCGCCGGAGCATACAGCGGGACGCCCGGTGGACGCCAGATGCCGGCCGGATGGCCGTTGAGCGGGGCGCGACAGGAAATGGTAACCGCAGTGGCCGATCTTGCTGAGGAGGAATTGTCGTGAAGTACCTGAAAAACCGGGATGCAGCGTGGATCGCGATGCTTCTGGCCGGGTTTGTGGTCCTGGCTTTCATGTTCGCAGCCAGAAACACCGGCGATATCACATTGGGAGACACCTCGAGCGCGGGTGCGAGAGCGCCTGCACCGCATCAGGTTACGACCCACTGCCTGATTTACGGGAAGTACTGCCTCGGCGAGTCGTTACGTGCAAGCCAGGGCTGAGCAGTGGCGAGCCGGGTATGCCCCGGCCTCGCACCTGAACGCAGGGTGCGCGACGCGCCTACGCCTAATTTCCCGGTGCGGGTAATCGTTAATATCTGAAGCTTCGGGTATTAACGAATCACGGCCAACCCTCTAGTTCGGCCCGGCTGATGCCGTGATGAGGATCGGCCGGGATTCGTAAATTTTCGCCAGAAGCGGTTTAACGCATTGGTGAGTAAAAGAAATTCGTTGTCGTCGAAGGAGCGTGGTATCTCGCAATACTGAATTCTGGAGACTGTGCCCCCTTCGGCAAAGACATGCCCGCTCGCTCCAGGGGTTTGAGGAACCTGGCCCCCCAATGAGTTCAGGCATGGCTAACAGTACCAACGGCAACTTGGCGTCCGCGCCCACAGAAATAGCGATCGCGAGAGACGGAGCATCTGATCGCCGAAGTCGATGGCGTCCAAGAAAAGTGAGTTGAGTGATAGGGCAGCGCTGGCCCACCCGCAAAAACCGCTCGCAAGTTCGTCATAGGACTGCTTCAACCAAGGGATGTCGCGGACCTGTTTGCTGCATGTACGGCTCCGTTAAGGTCGCAGCCATCGTCGGCCAATCGGCATAGCCAATACCTTCCTGTACAAGGCAATCGAAGCCCCGGTTACCACCCTGCCCCCGACTCGCCAGAACGGGCTGCCAAGCATGTAGGCGATCCAGGCGACAATTGCCGCCCCGATCATGTCAAACGGAAAGTGCACGCCAACAAACAAGCGGGCCCACGCAACGGCGATATCGACGATCAGTGCAAGCAGTCCAAGTCGTCTTTTTCCTGCGTAGAAGAGTGTGAAAGAGATCGCAGAAAGCAATGTGGCGTGATCGCTCGGAAATGACGAGTCAGGAGCATGCGCGAGGAATGCATGCCCTATTCCGATTGCGAATGGCCGGGGGTGGTACCACACCATTCCGATCAACTGGTTAATGCCGAGTGCCAGGAAGCCAACAAAACATGCACGCAGGGCCATTTCCCGCCTCTCGTCGCCGCCCGCCAACCACAGGCAGACAAGTATGACAGGAGCCGCCCAGATAGCATAGTTGGCGATGATCACTCCCATTCCGATGAGCCAATGCGGCGTCGCTGGCGTGGCGTTGAGCACGAGAAAAATGGTTTGATTGAGCGCTTCGAGCGTTTCCATAAGAGGCTTTTGTCGTGAAGATCAGGATCGGTCAGCGGTTGCGCTTCTCCAGGCGTGGCGCGAAACGGCACATCACCAGTGGGACGACAGCCAGACCGGCTCCGGCAAAGAACGTCGCCGACGCGCCATGGCGATCCCACAGCCAACCGGCGATGACGCTCGCGACCAGCATGCAGACGCCGCTCGCGAGATTGAAAAGGCCGAACGAACTTCCGCGAAGTGTCTGCGGCGCTGTTTCTGCGACCATCGCCGCGAGAATGCCTTGTGTGAAACCCATGTGCAGGCCCCAGAGCGCAACGCCGAGGAGGACGGTGATGATCGACGCGCTCGTGCCCAGCACAAGATCTGCCGCGATCAGGAGCACGAGCCCCCAGGCGAGTAGAAACCGGCGATCGATGCGATCCGAAAGTGCTCCCGCGGGGTAGGCGGAGAGCGAATAGGCGAGACTCATGACCACCATCACGCCGGGAATCCACGCGATATTCAACCCGGTCTGCTGCGCGCGCAAGACAAGGAAGGCCTCGCTGAAGCGCGAAAGCGTGAAGGTGGCACCGATCGCGACCACGAACCAGTAGCGCTCCGGAAATTCACGCCATGCCCGCCAGTGCAGCGGGGACCGGAAGCGACGAGGCGCACCTTCACCGACCGGCTCCTCAATGCCAAACAGGATCAGGCCGACCGCGATGAACGCGGGTACGACCGCGAACCACAGGACAGTGCGAATGTGATCGGAAAACCCGAGCATCAATACGATTGCGGCAAGGGGTCCTGCAAATGCTCCGATCGTGTCCATCGACTGCCTCAGTCCAAAGCAGGCGCCACGAATCTCCGGGGGCGAGACGTCTGCGACGAGGGCGTCACGCGGCGCACCGCGAATCCCTTTGCCCGCGCGATCGACAAGTCGTGCGGCCGCGACAATCCCGGGTGTGCCGGCCAGCGGGAAAAGCGGCTTGGAAAGCGCGGCCAGCCCGTAGCCGAGCAACAACAGCGCCTTGCGTTTGCCAAGCCAATCACTTACGGGCCCCGAAAAGATCTTGACGATCATTGCGGTCGCTTCGGCTGCCCCTTCGAGCACACCCAGCGCGCTCACGCTCATGCCCATCGTGGTGACGAGAAAGATGGGCAGCAACGCATGAACCAGTTCGGACGAAAAGTCCATGAAGAGGCTGACAAACCCCAGCATCCGGACTGCACGGGGAATCGGAATGCGGTCGATGGTAGATGTATCAGGTAGCATCGTTCGTTGTCTGGAATCGGGAGAAAGCTGTTTTCTACCGGGCATCAGGCCGGTGCGGCGCCGCGGACTGTATCAGCTCCGCCCGACACGGGATCCCAGCCAGGCGCTCTACATTACCGCCTTCTGCCCGTTTCGGAGATATCGGTATTCGTGCCAGGTGAGGGCGATAACGACGATGTCCAAGGCCGTGACGAGCAACAACCAGACTGAGTGCGTGAATGTAAATCGATAGACCTGGTAGCCAATGAACAGGCCGAAAACAATCATGGAAATGGGAAAGTACCAAAGTCTCTCGCACAGCAAACCGATGATCAGCCACAGCTTGATCACGCCGTGTCCGAGCAGATAAATCGCCGCGAATTTCTGGGTGTCGACAGAAAGGTGCTGTACGGTATGAAGGAGAAAGTTGGCGACGAGATCATGGGGATCTTCCGCAAACTCATCCTGCGTGACCAAACGCACAAAAGTCAGAAAAAGCCGCTGCGGAACGAAGTATGTGACAACGCCGGCAGCGATTTCTGAAAGCGCGAAAATCGCCTTGAACCACAGGCTCAATTCAAACACCAGATGGAGCTTCTTCCCGTCAAGCAGCTTGTTCAGACCAATCACGGGGATCTCTCCAATGGTTCGCAATGCGGGTCGCGTTCGCTTCGTCTTTACCGTGACACCTCGTCACTGGCCATCGCCCGTTTCTCCTGATACCGCTGCTTGTCCGGGTTCGACCAGTTCCTCGCGCGCGAAACGCCCGTAACGCAGTGCCAAGGTGGGCAGTACGATCAGGTTCAGTGCGGTCGAGGTGAGCAGGCCGCCAAGAATGACAATCGCCATCGGCCCCTCGATTTCGTTACCCGGCGCGCCGCTCGTCACGGCGAGCGGCAGCAGGGCGAGCGCAGTCACCAGTGCAGTCATCAGGATCGGCACCAGCCGTTCCGACGCACCGCGCACCGCCGTATTTATGTCCCAGGCCAGCCGGTCGACGTGCACCAGATGCTCGTAGTGGCTGATCAGCATGATTGAATTGCGCAGCGAGATGCCGAGCAGCGTGACGAATCCCACCATGCTGCCCAGCGACAGGTTCGCGCCGGTCAGCACGACGCTCAGAACCCCGCCCACGAGCGCGAAGGGCAGGTTAATCATGACCAGCAGCACGCCGCGACGGCTCTTCATTGCGAGGAACAGCAGCAGCGCGATGCCCACCAGCGCAATCCCGCCGTATGCGAGCAGGTCGCGTTGCGACTGCGCGCGCGCTTCGCTCTCACCGCTGAAGACGGCATACGTGCCCGGCGGCATCCTGATCGCGTGATTCACACGCGCCTGTGCTTCCTTTACGAAGTCGCTGACGGGCCGGCTGCCGAGATTGACCGATACCGTCTGCACGCGCTGGCCACCGTCATGTGTGATCTGGTAGCGTCCCGCGACCTGACGGATCGTCGCGAGCGAGCCCAGCGGCACGGCAAGGCCGTCGCCATTGCGCACCATGAGCTTGCCAATGTCGCCGACGGTCTGACGCTGGGCCGGGTCGAGCACAACGGCGAGGTCATAGCTGCGGCTACCCTCGTAGATCTGGGATACGGTCACGCCCGCGTAGGCAGCCTGGAGAGCATCGAGCACCTCGACGGGCCGGAAGCCCCAGCGGCTCAGGGCGTCGGGATTCAGCCGCACGTCCAGTTCCGGAATCCCGGGCGGCGAATCCACCCGCACGCTGGCGACGCCGTGGATCGTGCCGATCAGCTGGGCGATCTGCTGCGCCGTGCGATCGATGACGTCGAGATTGTTGCCGAACACATTCACGACCACCGGGGCCGTGGTGCCCGAAATGGTTTCGTCGATCCGTTCCTCGAGAAACGTGTTGACCGAGGTGGAGAGACCCGGAAAGCGCGCCAGCGCCTGGCGAATCCGGTAGAGCGCCCAGCTCTGGCCCGATGCCCCCATCGGCTTGAGGTCGACTTCGAACTCGGAGAGCTGCACGCCGGTGGGGTCGACCACGCCATTCGCGCGGCCCGCACGCTGTGCCACGAGACGCACGCCCGGCACCTGCATCAGCGCGTTCGAGACCTGCGTGCCGATGCGCAGCGATTCGGCGAGCGAGGTGCCCGGTGCGAGCCCCATGTGAACCGTGTAGTGGCCTTCGCGCAGTTGCGGAATAAAACTCCCGCTCATGAATGGCAGTGACGCGAGCGCCGCGGCGCACATCACCGCGACGATCACCATGACCGCCTTCACATGCTGTTCGACTTTCGTCAGCAGCGCGATGTAACGCGTCTTGAGGCGCCCGATCAGGCGCGGCTCCCGCTCGGGCAAGGGTCCCTTCGCCAGCAGTGCGAGTGCCATCGCCGGCGTGAGCGTCAGGGCGACGCCGAGCGACGCGAGCACGGCGAGAATGTAGGCGATACCCAGCGGCGCAAAGAGCCGTCCACCGATACCCGTGAGCGTGAGCACGGGCAGGAAGATCAGCGTTACGATGAAGGTGGCGAACACCACGGCGCTGCGAACTTCGAGCGAAGCACGCAGCACGACCCGGAAAGCGGGCAGCGGCTGGGGCAGCGTGCGGTTCTCGCGCAGGCGCCGGTAGATGTTCTCGACGTCGATGATGGCATCGTCGACCACCTCGCCGAGCGCGATGGCGAGCCCACCCAGGGTCATCGTGTTCAGGCTGACGCCGAACGACGTCAATACGATGATCGCGACCAGCAGCGACAGCGGAATCGCCACCGCGGAAATCACGGCGGTGCGCACGTTGAGCAGGAACAGGAACAGCACCGCGATGACCAGCACGGCGCCGACGATGAGCGCGGTGCGCAGGTGGCCGACGGCGGCCTCGATGAAGTTGGCGGGCCGGAAGACGTTGGTGTTTACGTCCACACCTTGCCGGGCGAGCGCGGGTCCGAGTCCCGCGAGCGTCCTTTCGATGTCGCGCGTCACGGCCATCGTGTTGGTCCCGTACTGGCTTTCCATCACCACCATCACGCCGGGCTTGCCCATGATCGATGCTGCGCCAACAGCAGGTGCACTGCCCCAGGTCACGTTGGCGACGTCACCCACACGAACCGCCGCGCCGTTGCTGGAACGCAGCACGACACTGGCCAGTTTTTGCGGTGTCGCGATCTGGCCATCGGCGTTGACGGCGATGCGCTGGTTGCTGTTCTCGATGAACCCGGCGCCGCGCACGCCGGTGGCCTGGCGCGCCGCGGCAATCACGTCCGGGATCGACAGGCCGTGGCGCATCAGCTTCGCGGGGTCGACCTGGATCTGCAGCTGGCGCGTCTCACCGCCGAACACAATCACGTCGGCCACGCCGGGAGTGCCGAGCAGCTGCGGTTTGACCGTCCACTGGGCGATGTCGTAGAGGTCCGCGAGCGAGCGCGTCGTCGACGTCAGGCCAATGGTGCGCACGACGCTCGTTGTCGTGGTGAGCGGCAGGAGTTGGGGTGCGGTGACGCCCACTGGTAGCGAGCCCGCAAGCCCGCCGATGCGCTCGGTGACGAGCTGCCTGACCTGCATCACGTTGGCGTGGTCATCGAACACAAGCGTGACCGAGGAGAGGCCCTGCATGGACCGCGAGCGAATCGACTTCAGGCCCGTCATGCCGCCGAGGGCATTTTCAACCGGCTGGGTGACGAGGCTCTCCACCTGTTCGCTGGTCATGCCCGGAGCGGCCGTCTGCACGATGCTCATCGGCGGCGCAAATTCGGGAAAAACGTCGAGCTTGGCGCGCGTCAGCGTAAAGAGCCCGTAGCCGGCCGCCATCACGGCCAGCGAGAAGATGACGCCGCGAAAGCGCAGCGAAAAGCGGATGATCGCGTCAAGCATGGGGCGTGGAATGGGACGTGGAGTCGCGTTGTTCTGGGCAGGTCATGCACGGTACGGTCGCAGGATCAGTCATCACATTCGGGCGGATCCTTGCACGCGGTGGCGATGCCCTGAGGCTTGAGCTCTTCGGAGAGCAGCAGTTGCGCACCCTGCGTCACGATCTGGTCGCCGGCGTGAAAGCCCGACGTGACCATGAAGCCGCGGTCGTCCTCGTTGCCGGCCGGCACGTAGCGTCGCGTAAAGCGCTCGGGGGCCGTGCGCACCCAGGCCCACGTCTGGCCGCCGTACCACACCACCGCCTGCGCCGGGATCAGCAGCCCCGATACGGCCTCGCTTGACGTCGGCACGCGTGCACTCGTGCGCAGATTGGCGGGCAGCGTGGCGTCGGCGACGTAGAGCCAGGGGCTCCCCTGCACGGCCGGATCAACGAGTGGCGAGGCGGAAAGCCGTTGGGCCGGCACCACGCGGCCGTCAGCCGTATCGACGGCGATGCGCTCGGGTGGCGCCATACCAAAACTTGTGGGCAACGTGACGCGCAGCACGACAGCCTGGCCCGACTGAAGGAGCTGGAACAGCCTCGAGGCCGGTGCGGCCGCGGCATTCGCGAGCACGTCGCCGAACTGCTGCCGCATCGCGCCGTCCAGCCCGTTCAGCGTGACCCGGGCAGACTGCAGTTTCGCTTCGTCGCCCTGCATCGTCGACTGTGCAGCCTGCAGGCTCTTCTGCGAAACATTGCGGTCGTCGGCAAACAGTGTGCGGCTGCCCTGGTACTGCGTCCTCGAACTGGCCGCCTGCGCGGTGAAGGTGTCAACGTCCGCGCGCGCGCTCGCGAGCCGGTTGCGCAGATCGAAGAGCGGCTGCAGATCGATGACCATCGCGTCGGCGCTGATGCCGGACTGGCTCATGACGGCGGCAAGCGGCGCCACCTCGATGTGGCTGGCCCGTTGGGCCTCGGGGCTCACGACCACGACCGTTTCACCGTTGACCGTCTGTACGGCGGGCGTCGGAGCCGACCGGGCTGCCGTGGCGGTCGATGCACTGGCGTCGTCAAACGCCTGGTTCAGGATGTACCAGCCTGCACCGGCAGCGAGGGCCAGCGAAATGACGGAAAGTAGGATCAGCCGGAGTTTCATTATGGTGTCTCTTCACTGAGGGTATCGCTCACCGCCTCATGACCCAGGGGTTGCTGCATCGCATCTTCGAGCGCGCCAGCGGCCTGCTGGACCGCGACTACGGCGTCGAGGTGGGCGCTCTTGCTGGTCTGGTAGTCAGCTTTCGCCTGCGTGAAGGTCAGCCGGTCCGCATTGCCGCTGGCGAAAGCCGCCGCCTGGCTTTCGAGTTGCCGGCGGGCACTTGCCAGATGGGCGTCGGACAGCTGCAGCGCTTCGAGGCTCGCCCGGTAGCGTGCCAGCGCGTGCGCAAGATCGCCGAGAATCCTGTCCTGCAACGCGCCGGTACGCGTGGCAGCTTCCTTGCGCTTCGCCTCGGCTTCCCTGATGCCGCCCTGGTTCTGATCGAAGATCGGCAACGTAATGCCGGCGAGCCCGAAGCCAATCTTGTTGGTGCCCGTGTCGTACGTGTAGCCGGAGCCGAGGTGGATGTCCGGATACTGTTTCGCGACCTCGAGCTGAAGCGCCGATTCGGCCGCGGCGTAATCGGCCAGCGAGGCGCGCAGATCGGCGCGATGGAAGATCGCCGCGCGCTGCGCATCCGTTGCGGGCGGCGCAGGCGGAACCGTATCGAAGGCGCTCAGGTCGAGCGTGACGCGGTCGAGCACGGTGACCGGCACGCCGATGGCGGCAGCCAGTTGTGCGAGCGCGTCCTGTTCGGCGCTTCGCGCGGCGGCCAGCTCGCTCTGGGCCTGGGTGTCGGCAAGGACGGCAGCGTCGACGTCGGGCTGCGAGTACTGGCCGACAGCGAGGCGGTGGCGGCTCATCACGGTGATCTGCCGCTCGGCGTCGGCCTTGGCGGACAGGAAGGCCATGCGTTCGCGGGCGGCGTAGAGGGCGAGCATGGCATCCCGGACCTGAGCGCGAACGCTCCACGCTGCGTTGACGATGTTCAGCCGGGCCGCTTCCGAGAGGTGGTTCGCCTGATCGACGCGATAGCCGCGCTTGTGCGCGGTCTCGATCGGAATATCGAGCGACGGCCCCCAGGTGAAGGGCGCTCCCGGCCCCGGGTTAGGCGTGTTGTACTGGAACGGCAACTGCAGGACCGGGTTGGGAATCGCGTTGGCGACGTCGATACCGGCGTTGGCCGTGCTCCATTGCGCACGGGCAAGGTCGAGGGCGGGGCTGTAGTAGAAGGCCGCCAGGGTGAGCATCTCACGATTCCAGACTGCAGGCGGCCAGGGCGTGACGTCGTGACCGGTCTCGCGCGCCACGTAGGCCTGCAGCGCCTCGCTCGCCAGCGTGCGCTCCTCGAATTGCCGGGCAAGCTGGGCGGGGGCGATCGGCTCGGGATGGTAGGTCGTGCAACCGGCCATCCCGGCGAAGGCGATAAAGACAAACGATAATGTGCGGCGCATTCTTGCATCCCATCGGATGGTGTGCCGCCCACCCGGGCAGCGTCCGGGGCGGATGCTACGCCACCGGTTGTGAAGTTTTCGTCAAGAAGGAACGGCCAGGACGCCGCCGGGGCGGGCATGCGGTATTGACGCCAGCTCTGTCAACGCCACATGTGCCGCTCTCAGTGGTGCCTGAACAGGGTCGGGTTCGATTGCTGCCACGTTGGCGCGCCCGCCTGGGCGTTCCCGTTCATGGATGCCCCGGAACCGGAGGTGTCGCAGTTCATTTCGGACATCTTGTCGGGGTAGCTATTTCTGGGTAGACGCATCAATCCTGACTGCTCCGCACACGCCAACTGGGCACGGACCGCGGCGCGCGTCGGGCCGGGGGTTGGCTGGGCAAATGCAAGTAAGGGGGCAATCGCAGAGGATGCGACGAAGAGTGCAGCGATTAGCGATTTCATGAGCGACTCCTTCACAATCTGGTCAATATCTGTTCCGGTAACTTACGGAACAGCCCATAAGCCCATGCTACGCAGGGGTTTGTGAAGTTTTCGTCAAGAACGCATCAGCAAGCGTGCAGTCGACTCAGGTCCGGCTCGTCGCCGGCAGGCGCAGCGAGACGCAGGTGCCAACGCCTGGCTCGCTGTCGATCCGGATCGACCATCCATAGCGATCGCAGACCTTTTTGACGATCGACAGGCCGATTCCGACGCCAGGCGTCGCAGTGCGCGGCGACCCGGCCTGGTAGAACCGGTCAAAGACATGGGGGAGTGCGTGTGCCGGAATGCCTGGCCCGGTGTCTTCGATGTGCAACCAGCCGTCTGCGTAGCGAAACTGAAGGCGTCCGTGTTCGGTATGCCGGACGGCGTTGTCGATGAGGTTGGACAGCACGATCGCGAGCGCCGACCGGTTTGCCAGCACACAAACACCGCGTTCCACAGCATTGACGACCGCCAGGTCCTTTCGGGCAAAACGGTCGGCGAAACGCGTCAGCGACGTTTCAATCAGGTTCGCGAGCGCCATCGGCTCGACCTCGCGTGCCGAATCCTCTCTCGCGAGCGTCAGCAGCGCGTTGCCGAGTTCGCGCATGTTGTCGGCCGCACGCTCGATCTGCTGCAGACGTGTGCGCGACTTGCCGCTGATCGCCGGATCCTGTTCAAGCAGTTCACAGCTCGTCTTGATTGCCGTAAGCGGCGTTCGCAGTTCGTGGCTCACATTCCCCGTGAACTCCTTCTCGCGAGCAATCATGTCGGCAATGCGCCGGTGGTAGTCGTTGAAAGCCTCCACGAGCCCGACGAGTTCCGTCTCATCGTACCTGCCGGGCTGGATCGGTACCGCCCCGCCGAGCCGCAGTTCCTTGACCTGCCGCGCGAGACCGGCAACCTGCCGCACCAACAGACCCGACAGGCCGAAGGACAGCCAGATCGTGAGCAATGCAAAGACACCTGTGCCTGCCATCAGGGCATTGATGACTTCCTTGAAATGCTTTTCGTAAATACTGAAGTTGTAAACGCGGTACAGCCGCGCCGCGCCGAGCGGCTCGATCGCGACGTGGATCTCCCGTCCGTCAATGATGATTTCGTGCGTGCCGGCAGGCAGACTCCCGATCGTCACCGGCAGCGTAATGGTCCGGCTGTCCGCGCCCGAAACATAGCCATTCATTCGGACATCGAAGGGCGGCAGCAGGGACGGGTTGGCTTCGTAACTCTTGAGCACATTCGTCATGTCGTCATGGATGAGTGCCGTGATCAGCCGCTCTTCCTGTGCCTCGGCCAGTGTCCTCACGCCGAGCGCCTGGGCGACCAGCAACGCGATGGTCAGCACCGAGAAGAAAAGCGCGACCTTGAAGCGCAGGCTATTTCGCATCTTGATCAGGTGCAACGAGCCGGTAGCCGACGCCATGGATGGTCTCGACAAGGTCGGCCTCGCCCTGCTCGCTGAGCGCCCTGCGCAGGGTGTAGATGTGCGTGCGCAGTGTGTCGCTGTCGGGCAGCTCCTCACCCCAGACTTCAGATTCAAGCTCGGCGCGAGTGAACATGCGCGCAGGCGACTGCAGCAGGATGCGCAGCAACTGAAGACATTTTGGGGGAAGCTTGACCGGATGCCCGGCCCGTTCGACGGTCATCGTCGACAGATCCAGTCTTACGTCGGCGAATAGAAGATCCATGGTGGCGACCTGCCCGCGATAGCGCTTGATCAGGGCCCCAAGACGTGCACCGACCTCCTTCAGCGAGAACGGCTTGACCAGATAGTCATCGGCACCGTGCACGAAGCCCTCCAGCTTGTCGTCCAGTGCGTCCCTGGCCGTGAGCATCAGCACCGGTGTGTCCCGCCGCGCCTCTTCGCGCAACCTGCGGCAGAGCGTGAGTCCGTCCATGCCGGGCAGCGCCAGATCGAGCAGGATGGCGTCCCACGAGTCGGCGATCGCCATCCGCAGTCCTGCCTTGCCATTGGAAGCAATGTCGACCTCATAGCCGTTACCTTCGAGATAGTCGTAGAGGTTCGCTGCGATCGCGGAATCGTCTTCGACAATAAGAACCTTCATGGACTTGCGTTCGTCACGTCTCGGCTGGAAGAGAGCTTGATGCTACCGCAGACTGCGTGTACTGGAGTCGGGAAAGCCGGATAGACGATGGGCACATCCCTATTGTGGCAGCGCTGGGGCATCCGTGGCCTGTGGTTCATCAGTGTAACGAGCGGACTGGCGCGGCCGGATGACATCGCATCTGGTCAGTCTTCTGCATCACGCCCACAAAGTTAACTTGTAGATATCGCTACATAAACGTAGCATTGTCTACATGAATACGTTGATGACCTGGTCCGTCCTTGTCCTGACGCTACCCACCGGGAATGCGACAGCCCGCATGCGCTTCTGGCGCGCCCTGAAGGGGAAAGGCTGCGCGGTGTTGCGCGACGGCATCTATCTGCTTCCTTACAGTCCTGAAGGGGAAAACATGCTGCGCGAGCTGGTCGCGGCGATCGGCGAGAGCGGTGGCGCAGCGCACCTTCTGCGCGCCCCCAGTCTCGATGCTTCGCAGGACGCGGAATTCCGCGGACTCTTCGACCTGGCCGATGAGTACGATGGCTTCATCCGGACACTGGCCGAAGCGCGCAAGACCGTGTCCGGGCAGTCCGCCACCGAACTGACGAAACTGCAGCGACGCCTGCGCAAGGACTACGAGACCATTGTCGCGATCGACTTCTTCCCTGGGGAAGCGACTACGCGCGCGGAGGTGGCGTGGCAGGATTTCGTGGCCCACGTCGATACGGTGCTCTCGCCTGGCGAGCCCCACTCGGCGGACCGCGCAATCCGCCTGCTGTCCGTCCTGGACTACCAGGGGCGCACGTGGGCAACCCGCCGACGGCTGTGGGTGGATCGCGTGGCAAGCGCCTGGCTGATCCGCCGGTTTATCGACGTGCAGGCCCGCTTCGTCTGGCTGCCCTCGCCGGACGATTGCCCGAAGGACGCGCTCGGCTTCGATTTCGACGGCGCGGTCTTCACGCATGTGGGAGAACGTGTGACGTTCGAAGTGCTGCTGGCGAGCTTCGGACTCGAAGGTGATCCGGCGCTCATGCGGCTTAGCTCAATGGTGCATGCGCTCGACGTGGGCGGCACGCCGGTGCCGGAGGCCATCGGCTTCGAAGCGATCATTGCGGGCACGCGCGAGCGTGCAGCTGACGACGACCAGTTGCTCAGTGACATGAGTCCCGTCCTCGACTCGATGTACACACACTTCGCCGCGGTCGAAAAAGCGCGCGACACGGGAAAACGTTCATGAGCACAACCACCGCACACGCGCCCGGATACAGCCTGGGCCAGATGGCGCTCTACATGCTCAAACTCGGCACGATCGGATTCGGTGGCCCGGTCGCGCTGGTCGGCTACATGCGCCGCGATCTGGTCGAACAGCGTGGCTGGATTACCGAGGGAGACTATCGCGAAGGGCTGGCCCTCGCGCAGATGATGCCGGGCCCGCTTGCGGCGCAACTCGGCATCTATCTCGGCTTCGTGCACTACCGGCTGCTGGGCGCGACCATCGCCGGTCTCGCCTTCGTGCTGCCGTCGTTCCTGATGGTGGTGGTGCTGGGCTGGGCCTACGCGCATTTCGGCGGACTGTCGTGGATGCAGGCCGTTTTCTACGGCGTCGGCGCGGCGGTCGTCGGCATCATTGCGATGAGCGCATACAAGCTCACGACGAAGACGCTCGGAAAGGACCGGCTGCTCTGGGCGGTCTTCCTGATCCTCGCGGCAGTGACCGTCGTGACCGAGTCTGAAATCGCCTGGCTTTTTATCGCCGGTGGCATCGTCAACTGGCTACGCCGCGCGCCGCCTCAATGGCTGGGCAAAGGCGGGATCAACGCGCTGGCCGCGACACAGGCACCGGCCCTTGCCGGGCCGCTGAGCGGTCTGGACCTTCCGCTGCTCGGTCAGATTGCGCTTTTCTTCACGAAGGCGGGCGCGTTCGTGTTCGGCTCAGGCCTCGCGATCGTGCCTTTCCTCTACGGCGGTGTCGTGACGGAACACCACTGGCTGAACGAGAAACAGTTTGTCGATGCGGTGGCCGTTGCGATGATCACGCCGGGGCCGGTCGTCATTACCGTGGGCTTCATTGGGTATCTCGTCGCCGGGCTGGCTGGCGCCTGCATCGCTGCCCTAGGGACGTTCATCCCGTGCTACCTGTTCACGGTGCTGCCTGCGCCGTACTTCAAGAAATATGGGCGGCTCCCCGCCGTCAAGGCGTTTGTCGACGGCATTACCGCCGCAGCCGTGGGGGCGATTACCGGCTCGGTCATTGTGATCGCAAAGCGCTCGGTCATCGACTGGCCGACCGCGCTCATCGCGCTCGCGACCGCGTTGCTGCTCTGGCGTGTGAAGAAGCTTCCGGAACCCGCAATCGTGGTTGCCGCGGCCCTGACGGGTCTCGCCCTCTATCCGCTTGTCCATCTGCACGCCCATTAATCGGGTGCGTTCACGAAAACTGTGAGGATTGCAAATGAAGACACGTCGCACGTTTCTGCATGATTCCGCCACAGTGGGGGCAGGCATGATGCTGGCCCAGGCGCAGCTGGTTCACGCGGCTAGTGCGTCGGGCTTTACCGACAGACTGGTCAACGCGGACGGCAACTACGCGGCGGCACCGCTGCCGTTTGCGTACGATGCGCTCGAACCGGTAATCGACGCCCACACGGTGGAACTCCACTACAACTTCCATCACAAGCCCGCCGCCGCTGCGGCGAACAAGGCGGAAGAAGGCTTGGCCCGGGCACGGGAAACCGGCGACTTTGCGCTGGTGAAATTCCACGAGAAAGAACTGGCGTTCCAGCTTTCCAGCCATATCCTGCATACGATCTACTGGACGAGCATTTCTGGCAAGGTTGGTGAGCCGGGAGGCGAGCTCGCCAGAACGATCGACCGCCATTTCGGCTCGTATGCGAAATTCAAGGCGCAACTCGTCGCTGCGACCATTGCCACCGAGGCCTCGGGCTGGGGTGTCGTCGGCTATCTGCCGGCGACCGGCAAGCTCATGATCCTGCAGTGCGAGAACCACCAGAAACTCACCGCGTGGGGCATCCAGCCGATTCTGGTGCTCGACGTGTTCGAGCATGCCTACTACCTGAAGTACCAGAACCGCCGCAACGAATACGTCAACCAGCTGTTCAGCATCCTCAACTGGGACAACGCAGCGTTGAGACTGCAGGCCGCAATGCAGTCGCACGCCCTGGCCTGACAAGGGGGGCGGTACAAGGCCGCATGCAGGCCCGAATGTGGAGACATTGATGCCCCCTGTCCGTGCACCCCTGTCGGACCTGCTGCGGCCGCCGGGCATCGATCGCAGCGCGCGGCTGTTGCTCGCGGCGCGAGGTTTGCGCGGAGTCTGTGATGGTTTCGTTGCGGTACTGCTGCCCGCGTATCTTCTCGCCCTCGGCTTCGAGCAACTCACGGTCGGCCTGATTGGCACGGCCACATTGCTGGGATCAGCTCTCGCCACGATCCTGGTCGGCGTGACCAGCGTCCGCTACCCGCACCGCCCGCTGCTGCTGTTCGCCGCGGCCTTGATGGGCGCGACAGGGCTTGCGTTCGGCTGCCTCTCAACCCTGTGGCCGTTGCTCGTGGTGGCCTTTATCGGCACCCTCAATCCCAGTTCAGGGGACGTCAGTCTTTTTCTGCCGCTGGAACACGCACGCCTCGCCGAAGCGTCGCACCCCGATTCCCGGACAGCGCTGTTCGCGCGTTACAGCCTCGTGGGCGGGCTGTCGGCGGCGCTCGGCTCGCTGCTCGCAGCTTTGCCGCAATGGTTCGCGGTGCGCTCCGGCATGTCCGGACTGTTCGCCATGCGCGCGATGTTCGTCGTCTACGCGCTGACGGGCAGCGTGGTCTTCCTGCTGTATCTGGGTTTGCCAAAGGAGACAGTGCACGCCGCGAAGGCGCACGTGCCACTGGGTCCATCGCGCGCGATTGTGACGCGTCTGGCGCTCCTGTTCAGCGTCGATGCGTTCGCCGGCGGCCTGCTTGTCAACTCGCTGCTGACGCTGTGGCTGATCCAGCGCTTCGGACTTTCGCTGGCTGCGGCCGGGCAGTTTTTCTTCTGGTCGGGGCTGCTCAGTGCCGGCTCGCTGCTTGCCGCGGCGCCGATCGCGCGCAGGATCGGGTTACTCAACACGATGGTGTTCACCCACATCCCGTCGAGCGTGTGCCTGATTGCCGCGGCATTGACGGCATCCCTGCCGCTGACCCTGACGTTGCTGCTCCTGCGCAGTGCACTTTCCCGGCTGGATGTGCCGACGCGTAGCGCCTACGTGATGGCCGTCGTGACGCCCGCTGAGCGGCCTGCTGCCGCGAGCTTCACGGCTGTGCCGCGCAGCCTTGCCGCGGCCGTGGCGCCGTCGATTGCCGCAGCGATGCTCGCAGCCGGATGGCTTGCTGCGCCGCTGATCGCGTGCGGGACGCTCAAGATTGCCTACGATCTCGCCGTGCTTGCCGCCTTCCGCCATATCCGGCCGGATGGAGGCGCGCCATGATTCGCGGCAGTTCATTGTGTGGGCAACTTGCGGCGAGGGTCGCCATGGTCGTCTGGTTCGCGGTGATCGCCGGGGGCGGCACAGGGTGCGTCGCGCACGGTTCGGATGACCCGGCCATCGATACCCTGCCACTGAAGCTGATCGGCGATGTGCCACTACCCGGCTGCGCGTCGCGGTTCGACTACGAGAGCTACGACCCGCAGCGGCACCTGCTGTTCATCGCTCATCTGGGCGACGGCGAAGTCGTCGTTTTCGACACGCTCGCTTCGCGCGTTGTCGCGCGCATTCCGGGTGTGTCCGCCGTACATGGTGTGCTGGCTGTTCCGGCGCTGTCCCGTGTCTACGCCTCGGCCACCGGCACGAACAAGATCGTCGCGATCGACGCGGACACGCTGAAGATTGTCGCGAGGACGCCCGGTGGCGTCTATCCCGATGGGATGGCCTGGGTGCCTGACGTTCAGAAGCTTTACGTATCGGACGAAACCGGCGAGACAGAGACCGTGATCGACGGCTCGACGAACCGGCGCGTCGCGACCGTGTCCCTCGGCGGTGAAGTGGGGAACACGCAGTACGATCCAGTATCGCGGCACGTTTTCGTCAATGTGCAGTCGCGACGCCAACTGGTGGAGATCGATCCCCGCACCGACACCGTGGTCGCCCGCACTGAGCTGCCTGGCGCGCGGGGCAATCACGGTCTGCTGATCGTGCCGGAATTCCGTCTGGCATTGATTGCCTGCGAGGACAACGATCGTCTGCTAGTGCTCGACATGCGCACAATGAAGGAGATCGCGGCGTTCGATGTCGGCGGCACGCCGGACGTGCTGGCGTACGATCCGGCGCTGCGCACGGTCTATGTCGCGGGCGAGGCGGGCGTGGTGTCCATGTTCCACGTGGACACTTCGCACGTGGTGAAAATCGGGGATGGCCGTGTGGGACCGGATGCCCACGTCGTCAGTGTCGACGCAGCATCACACGATGCCTGGTTTGCGCTCAAGGACGTCGATGGACATCCCGTGTTACGGATCATGGCGCCGCGATGAGGGACAGGCGCGGAGCGCAGTTTAGATTGCCGCATGAGGCGCATCGCGATCGAGTTTTGCCTGGCGCAGGAACCTTTCGTTGAGGATCTGGGTGGCGACGGTAGCCGCCCCCGCCAGCCAAGGATCACCAGACGCCGAGCTTGATTTTCTCTCGAATCGCCTTACGGCCGACGTTGATAGGCACGCCCTCCAATGGCTCGGCCTTGCCACGCGGGCGGCCCCTCCCATTTCGGCGTAATTCCCGCTTCAGACAGCTTCGCCAGCGCATCAAACTTCGCAGCAAGTGGCAACACAGGTTCCCATCCGCAATGTTCAATGATTGCCTGGGCCGCGTAATGGCCAACGCCAGACAAGATCACGGCTTCTCTCGCCGGCGCGGCGTCGCCCCGTGCGCTCATCAGTGCGTATGCCCACCACAGTCGCCGCGCCCTGAAGTGCCACGTGGATTCCCGGTTATCCGTGACCCGCGTTAGCGTGTCGGGATATCGCTCGCGTTGCCGGGGCGTGTCGGCAATGCGCACCGGAAGAACCGCGAGTAATCGCTCCTTTGTCACCTGTTGCGGCTTTCCCGGCCTAGCGAGCATCGCAACGGCGGCCTCGTCGACGAGTGCGGCGAAGCGCTCGTCGTCCGGAGATACGGTTTTCGCTGCGGACTGACCACCGCCCACTCTATCTGCTGCCGAAATCGAGAGGGTCTCCTGTATCCACTCCCGGTCATGCTCGTAGAGCCACGAGGTGACACGATATACCTTGCGCCACAGATCCTGGATGGTCGTTTGCGGGTTTCTTCTCAGCTCGTCCCGTATTCGACGCCGGTGCGCTATACGCGGCATCGACACCGCCGCCCCCTCAAGTGTCGGGCCTTCCTCAACTGTCCTGGTGCGTCTAATCGCAGTCTCTTCCTGGGACACACGCTGCAGGCTCAATGCAAGTTCGTCCCGCGTACCAAACAGATACATCGCGAGCAACAGGTGCCGCGTAATCGGCATATCGCATACCGTGCTGTTGCCCGGTGCAAAGCGTATCCAGAAGCTCATCCGCTTCGCGGCGAACGCCGGATCCACTGCAGAGAGGAACGTTTCGCCCAGTTCTTCAATCAGGTGTTCCTGGAACGCTTTCGCCTGTAGCCTTGCCCCCCATTTGAAGCCTAGCTCTCGAATGCGGTTCTGGTACGCCACGCGCAGGCGAAAGGGGTCCACCCGGCCCAGGGGACGGTTAAGCAGATCGCGAGCAAAGCGCGCGTATTGCAGCGGGATCGGTGAGCCTGCCATGCCATCATCTTCCGCCGCAGTCACCTGCCAGCCACAGCGGCAAGCTAGCCACGGTTGGCGTAGTAGTCGCTGGCGAAACTGGAAAGGCCGGTGGCACTGCGGGCAACTCGAAAGCAGGCGCGCGCCATGCCGCCAACACATGCTCACGCCCGGGACGTGGTGCGCCCGGTGCCAGTACCCCATCCCGAACGCATGAATGTCCTCTTCAACGCAGGCCGGGCAGAGATGCGCTTCGCCGTAGAGGCCGACAACACGACGTGGTAACCGGCTCATCATCGCTCCAACGTCAGCCGTCAGCGGCTGCAACACGCCGTCCAGAAACGGCTCGAAAAGCGGCCACAGGGTGTTGCCTGCCAGAAGCGTTTGCAGGGCTGCCTGCGAGCCGTCGTTCACACGATCCGCAAGCCGCATGAGGGATGGCGGTACGATTTGCTCGAGCGAAAACGGCGCACTGTCGAACAGGTCAAGAAAGGTGTCGCTCTCCACCCGGTTGCCCGACAGCACATGATGTCGGGCAACGCGCGACTGGATGGTCTCGTCAGGTAAAGACGGGACAAAGAACAGCAGATTCCGCATCGGCACTAGCAATCGGCATATGCCGTGGAGAATTCCAGCGCGTCTGCCTGCAGCCATCCGGCATCGCGCAGGGCGACAAACGGTGCATCGCATTCAACGAGGCGCCGGGCTTCGGAAGGAACCGGAACTCCCGATTGCTTTACACCGGTCGATGGAATTCCGCTCGTTACCGCGATGGGGGACAAGGATGCCTCAGCGTTTCCGGCGGGAGGACGCCGCATGTCCTGAAGCATCGCCAGGCGCGACGAAACGCGCGCATCCCCATCGATCGCTCCCATCATCGCGGCAATCTGGCTGTCGGGTGGAAGCAGATCCTCGAACTTCGACATGCGCTTCGTGTCACCGCTTCGCAACGCGTCGAGCGCCGGCTTAAGCAACTGCATCCTGGTGTCGGCAATCGTACGCAACAGCTTGAGCGTCAGCCGCTCTTCACCCGTGTGAATCGCGTGTCGCTGGGCGAGCACGAGCAGTTTGATCAGAAAGTCCGTCACCCCTTGAGTTAGATCGTACAGCACCTTCCGAAGCTCGTCCGTCAGGGGTTCGACATGACGAACCCACTGGTATTGCCACGCGGCATCGACTAGCAGTGCCCACGCCGGATCATCGCGCTTCGGTTGCCGGAAGTCGCTCAGCCCCAGACCTGTGGCGCGTCGCGCATTACGCATCACGTCGGAGAATAGTTCGATCATGGAATTGGTCCCCACAAACACGACCGGAATGCCGATGCTGTTGATGAGGTTGACGAAGAAATTAAGCATGTTCTCCTTGCCGCCCGTCTTTGCAACCCGCAGATGCTGCAATTCGTCGATGATCAACACGCCGACGAAATGGGTACTCGCGATCTGCTCGATCTGATGGACGAGTTGGACAATGCCCCGGATCGAACGATAGCGTCTGGCATACCGTTCCTCTCCGATGGCCCGGTCGAGAGCGCGAAAGAACGCGTGGCATAACCCGGTAAGCGAACCGTCGAATGGACATTCGATCTTCAGCCACGGGATCTGGACCTGAACCAGTTCCTGCCTCCGGTATTGCCGGTGGCGAATCGCCTGCGGGTAGAGTCGCAGGATGGACTCCAGTGCCGTCGATTTGCCGATCCCGCTCAAGCCCACGACACTCAGCGTGGAAGCCGTCGAACGGAAGCCGCTTTCTTTTGCCTGACCGAGGGCAAGCGAATACACGTGCCGCCACGTCGACTGCGACAGGGGATTGCGGCCGACATAGCCGCTGCGTATCAAAGCGGACAACGCCGACTCAAGTTCCAGATGAATCGGGAGTGGCTGAACCAGGTGCAGCAACCGGTCGATACAGTGCAGGCGGACTTCCTTCGACAGCCCGGTTTCGCCGCCGGGCTCATCGGGAAACAGCGCCATGCAAGCCGCGGCGTCCGCTTCCGAGCGGATCGGCGGCAATGCCTCAATGAGGGGATTGCCCTGATATTGCGCAATGGGCGAATCGGCATATTCGGCGGCAACGAGTATTCCGGCAGGCGTCATGACCTCGTCCCCTTGTCGCGTAGTCGTCCAAGCAGGCTTAACACTTCGCCGCCGCGCTCGCCAGCATAAGCCTCGGCCACACTCGACGAAGCCGGCGTGGTTACGGGCACATCCACCGCATGCTGATCGGGGCCCGGCAACGTCACCGGGCGTTGCCGCTCGGCTGCCTTTTCGAACGCCCGATGCCTTTTGATGTCCGCTGCCTGGTTGCTGACCGGCACTGGCGCGACCGGCTGCGCCGCTCGCTTGTCCATCTGGGCCTGTCCAACTACCGCACCAATATGCGCGTCCAGGCGGATCCTGTCGTTGAGCGCCGCATATGTGCTTTCGCCTGTCGGCGATCCAGTCATTTTGAGCATGTCCAGCACTTCCTCCAGCCGGCGTTGTGCGACCCGCTCCTCCGAAGCGAGCAGGTCACAGCGCACAAAGTTGCGCTTGCTGTCCTGGAGCCACACGTGCGTCGTATCATTCGGGTCGTACCAGACGGTTACGGTGCGGCGCCCGTCTCTGCGCGCCCTCGCAAACCAGTTTTGCTCAATCGCGTAGGCGCACGTGTAGTACATGCCCTTGAAGCAGATCCCACCGCGCTGGATCGAGGCGCTTTCGCGTGGCAGCAGATGCAGATACACGAGGTCATGAGGTTGCGTATTGGGAGTTGCCAGCCCATTTTCCATCCCCCAACGCCACAGATTGATGGGCGATGGTTCGAGTTCCTCGTGAATCATGTCCGTTGTGAGCCGGTCCGGTCGGCGGCTGTGGTGGTTGTAATGCAGCACGCTGCTGATCATGATGTTGGTGAACTCCGCCAGATCGAGGACGGCATCCAGGCGGTAATCGCGCTGGCCGCGCTCGGCAATCCGCTCCCTGACTGCGCCCGGGATCCAGTGGATCTGCGACGTCTTGTTCAGCAGGCGAAACCGGCTCTCCACGATCGCCTTCCAGTCGGGCCGGAACGGTGGCGCGATCGCTATATCAATGCCCAGCCCAGCCACAAGGCCCTCGGCCGCCTGCCCGAGCATTTCGCCCCGGTCGGCCATCAGTTCGTGCGGAAGATGGTGCGAGGGCCACGCGGACGACTCAATCTCGATGCCGTACGTGCGGCAAAACGCGACCTTGTCGGTGAACGCGTTAAACAGCGCGTGACGGGCGCCGTTCCAGCCCGGTCCTTCCAGGCCAACAAAGATACCGACGATCATGGTCGAAAACACGTCGACGACGACGTAAATCACAGGACGACCGATCACCCAGTTCCGGTTGTACCGGCTCACGAGATAAATGTCGGCGATCGTCGCATCGATTTCGAAGCGGTGACAGGGGCCATACACCCCGTCGCCAGCGCGTCCCGTCAGCCCGCGATGATCTTTCTGCCAGCGCCGCTCGCCCGCACGCGAGCGCTGGACGGTCAGATCGTCAAACGCCTTTTTCCCCCAGTAGCTGAACTGCCGCAGACTCGGCAACTGGTCTAGCGGCTTGAGCGTGAGATCGTCCGTCGATGTGCCGGGTACAACGTGTTCCTCGACGTAGAATCGTCTCAAGGTGCGATGGTAAGCGTCCGTCACGGACGCCACTTCGTTGTTCTTGAAGAGGGAGTACCCGATCCTGATAAAGCTCTTGTCGTCCTCGCCAAGAATCTTTCCGCAATGTGCGCCGCGCGTCGCGGAATGCCTCGGCGGACGCCCGGGGCGCTTGCCGGCAGCGAACACGCGAGCCTTACCAGGTGCTCCGACGTTCTCGTAGTTCGGCAACAATGCATTGCGAATTTGCCCGAACGTCCAGTATCGATAGAGAAGGCGGTACAGGGTCTTGCGTTGCGCCCCTGTCGCTTCGGCATGCAGCGCGACGAGCGCGCCCATCGCGCGTCCCTCGAAAATTTCACCCGGTACTGCCGTGTCGACCAGACGAGCAATGCGCTCCCAGTTGCGATCCCGTATTTCCCGTTCGCCCTTCGGGATATCCTCTTCAACCTGAAGCATATAGGCCGGCAACCGGAACTGACTGGGCCGGACGTCGCCGCGCCGGAACCACATGCGAACATCCTCACTCGCGACGACCCACGGCTTCCTTGGCGTCTCCGCTATCGTAATCAACGTGGTCTTTGCAGCCGCTTCGTCGATCCAGAGAATACGGGCGATCCCTTCAAACGGTAGCTGATCAGACAGTGCTTCGATAACCGTATTGGGCAATGCAATCGTATTGGCCATGTCACGCCGCCCGCTTTATGGGCGCCGCACCACTCGCCATGACCTGAATCTTAGGTGCTTGCGATGTCAACAACATCGGCGTCCTGAGATCAACCAGGAGTACCTTGTGCCAGATCAGATACTTGAAAAGCTTGACGGCATCCGGATAAGGCATGCGCAGCCGATAGCTGACCGTGCGCAGAAGCGACGACAGGGTCCGGTCATGGCTTCCGGCATCCCCAATGCCCTCAACGAACCGGGCGCGTAGCTCATCACTTTGCATGTCTCGCTCGATCTGCGCGCTGCCGCGAAGCCAGATGAGATTTCTGGCGAGCACGGGATCCACGCTCTGCTCGGTGACGATCTGCCAGTCAACCCCGCGCTGCAACCACCAGGCTCTCTCGAGCTCGAGCTTTTCCAGAGTGCGCAGGAGCCTGTTCCCTGACGACAGTTCGTCCGCGTATTTCACGGTACGAGCGTATTCACGCGCCAAACCGTCGTCTGTCCTGACGGTGACGACGAAATCGGTCGTCATCACGAACGGCACCGTTGTTTGAGCATAACGCGGATATCGAATGCCACGCTGCGTCGCGACATCCTGGATCGGCGAAACTGGGAGCAACGGGAACTGCTCCCGGATATCGATCACGCGCTCGGAGAATTCGAGTACCACAAGGTACGCGTATTCGAGATCGGAGAGCACGTGGTGGACGCGCCCAGTCTTGAGGCCCTTAACCTTTCGAGAACGGCCACGCGATGGCACGTCCTGTACGCGAAGCCACGGCTTGTAGTCCACACCGGAACCCTGTCCGTAGCCTTGCGCCACGTACCTGTCGATGTCGTTCTGCGTCTTGAAACGTCGCCCTCGCATATCCGCCCGGTCGAACAAAATCGTGCAGTATAGCGAGGCATTCGTTTGTGTCAAACTCTATTGTTTTGTGTCAAGAACTATTGTCTTGTGTCGAGCTCTATTGTCGGTTCACAACAGCAGGCTTCATGTCTCGTTGATTGGTGCAGTCGTCTTCTGAAAATGACACCACTCTTTGACCATGAGCAAAAGGCCTCACGTGCCGCAGCGGCTGCGATCTCGGTCTGTAGCACATTGGCGTCGGCGTATTCACCGATTACATCGTTGCTATCCGACGGACTCACGTTGGGTCGCCAGTGTTCGCCAGCTACCCACTCACCGTTGATCAGGTTTCTATACTGATTCATTTAACTTCGCCAAATGAAAGAAAGTCTTTCCGTGTGCCGGAAATCTTATAGAACGGTTATACCGGCCTGCGCAAACTGGTTATGTCGCGAGCGGCGGTGCCGACACGGCGACCTTCGGCTCGTCGACGCGCTTCCCAACCATCAGTGCGTAGACGAGCGCAGCCAGAAGCGCGATTCCAGCACTGATAAGGAACGCGTCGACAAACGAATGCGTCCGATCGACGACAATACCGGTGACAAAAGGCGCGAACGAGCCGCCGAAATAACCGCCGAAGTTTTGAATGCTCGCAAGGGATGCCGCCATGTGCCGCGGCGCAGCCACAGACACAAGTGCCCAACTCGCGCCACATGCCATCTGGACAAAGAACATCGCGACGCAGAGATAGAGAATCGCAAGTGTCAGATTCGGCGTGAACGCAGCGGGAACCGTAAATAAAGCCCCACCGATCAGACCGACACAGATAGGCCATTTTCGACTGCGAATCGGCGCGACACCGCGGGCCTGCAACGCATCAGCGACGAAGCCGCTCGATAGCATGCCGATCGTGCCGAACAGATAGGGGATCGACACCAACCATCCGGTGCTGGCGAGCGACAAATGACGCTCGCGCTCGAGATACGCAGGCAGCCATGTCAGATAGAGCCACAGCATATAGATGATGCCCGCATTGCCGAGAATCATGCCCCAGGTGGTGCGCGTCAGAAACAGATTGCGCCATTCCGACATGGTCATCTTGCGCTCGACCTTAGCATCGCTCGCACCTTCGTTCAGATAGGCAGTTTCTCCATCCGAGAGCTTTACGCTTTTCCGGTCACGATAGATCAAGTACCAGCCGATCGACACCGCAATTCCGAAGCCTCCCATGATCATGAACATTTGCCGCCAACCGAACGACAGCATCATCACAGTCAAAATCGGGGGCGCGAGAGCCGGCCCAATCGTCGAGGAAGTAATGAAGATGCCCGTCGGTCGACCTCGCTCACGAATGCCAAACCACTCGCTGACTACTTTTGCGCCAGCCGGAAAGTTTGGCGATTCACCTACTCCGAGCGCGATACGCGCAATGATGAACTGATGAAGGCTTGTTATGAGCCCTCCGCTAAACTGAGCGGCGGACCAGACGAACATTCCAAGTCCGAGCATCACTCGCGAACCAAGTTTGTCGAGAAGCACCCCGACCGGCAGTTGCGCAAAGGCGTAAGCGAACGAAAAGGCAGACAGCAACATTCCCATCTGAGATGCCGACAACCCGAGTTCACTGCTGACGGAATGGTTCGCGATAGACAACGTGCTCCGATCGAGATAGTTCACAATCCCGGCCAGCGTCAGAAGCGCTATTGATGCTACCTGTATGCGCTTTAATTTCTTGGACTTCTCGATCATTCCGTCTCCTTATATTCTCGGAAAATAAGTATTAGTTTTCGTATTGCACAGCGCTACGTCCGGAGTTACATCTAACGACTATTGGCGGTAGATACCTTTCATGCGTCCTTGCGCGGCACTCTGCGTACGTATTGCTTCACCTGCGTCCATCAGAGCAACAGGCCTGACGCGTCGTCGTGATGGCCGCATTCGGAGAGAAAACGCGAGGTCACGCTTCGGCTGCCCGACATTCAGGAGATAAGGCTTACCCTGTTGATATGACTTGCCGCTGCTCGCCAGGTACATGCGTCCCGGCGAGCGACGCGCGCGCAAGTTCAGCCGATCTGAACTCTGTCGAGAATCTCGTCTGAGCCAAGCTCGAGAGGAACGAAATTGGTCGAGCGCACATAATCCGGTCGCGGCTGCTCGACCGGTTCAGGCTTGTTCTTCACCTGGTTGTATACGACATAGGCTTGCCATCGATCGTCACCGGACAAGTTGTGACCCGAGGAATGCACGATGTTGGCGTCGAAGAACACGACTGTTCCCGGGCGGCCGATGATAGGCACGGCCTTGGGATGGCTGGACAAAATATCGAGCATCGTCGGCTTGGGTACAACGTAGAAGCGGTAACCGGTTGCCTCATCGAAGGTCGGATCGAGTGAACCAAGCTTGTGGCTTCCCGGGATGAAGTAGAGACATCCGCCCATTTCGGTCGGCTCGTCGAGCATGACCAACGCGGTTGTCATCTGCGGTTCTTTCACGCCGTCGATATGCCAGGTTCCGAAGTCCTGATGCCATTGCCAGACGGAGCCGTCGATAGCCGTCTTCAGATTGCACTTCGTGTGATAGACGTAGAGTTCGGGATCGTCGATCAGTTGTTGTGCCGGATCGAGCAATCTGGGGGAGCGCACTGCGGAGTGAAAGACCGCCGATGCCGTCGGACTCTCTGCTTCGTGAACTTTGTAGATCGTCTTCGCGATGCCGCCCGTTTTTTCACGGACGAGATGGTCGGTGTCAATCTTCTGGATTCGGCGCAACTCGCTCTTCATATGCTCGACTTCTTCTCCCGAGAAAAGCTCCGGCAGAACAAGGAACCCATCGCGCTCATACGCTTCCAATTGTGACGCGGTAAGTTTCATGAGGGCATCTCCTGAGTTGTTGGTGTGATGTCATGATCCTACGACCCGTCGCGTCCAATGTAAAAGATATAATAAGTTGCGTATCGATACCTAAGAGGTTCCAAAATGGAGCTGCGTCATCTTCGCTACTTCCTGACGGTGGCACGCACACTCAACTTCACGAAGGCGGCGGATGAACTGCACATGGCGCAGCCGCCGCTGAGCCGCCAGATCCGCGAACTGGAAGAGGAACTCGGCGTGGCGCTTTTCGAGCGCCGGGGCAAACGCGTGTTCCTTTCATCGGCGGGCCAGGTTTTCGAAGAACGGGCCAGGCGAATTCTGGCGGATACGAACTCCGCGATCGTGGATTCGCAACGCGCAGCAAGAGGGGAAATCGGCCGGGTGGCGGTCGGGTTTTTTGAGCACATCGCGTACACGCTGCTGCCGCCGCTCTTGCGTGAATTCCAGCAACATTACCCTGCGGTGACAGTCGAACTTCGATGGTTTTCCTCTGCGGAGCAGATCAATGCGCTGGATCGAGGGGACGTCGATCTGGCCTTCGTTCGCTCTGTGCCGTCGGATACCCAACTGAACAGCGTCTTGTTGCTTCAGGAGCCGTTTTACGTTGCCATCGCGAAGGACAACCCTCTCGCAGCGAAACGGCAGATTTCCATCAAGGACTGTATGCACCTGCGCGTCATCAATTACCGGAAAGATGTCGCGCCGGACTATCACGCCACCATCAACCAGTTGTGCGCCCTGGCAGGCTTCTCTCCTTCCGCAAGCTTCGAAATGGGACAGATCTACGCGTCCCTTGGCCTCGTAAGCGCCGGGTTTGGTGTAACGCTCGTACCTGCGTCGGTTCAACGAACGCACATGGACAACGTCGTTTATCGTCCGCTGCGTGAACAGCACGCGAAAAGCGAACTGTACCTCGCGTGGAAGGAACCCAACCCGCCCGCTGCGCTAGGCGCTTTTGTTCAACTCGCGTGCGAAATAGCCGCGCGGGCCTTGTCAAATTGAAGGCAGATGGCCGTACGAATCGACAGTGTGTAGGATTCCTTCTGATTATGGGGTGTCGGTGCCCAGATCGGTTGCGCTCCAGCCATACCAGCTGTCCAGACGTTGCTTCAGCTGGGCACGGTGTGTAGCAGCGTCTATGCGATGACGGGGTAAGGCGAAGTGCTGCCGGATCGGTCCGAAGCTCGACAGAAAGCGCTGCGTGCGTCGTGGATCACGGAAACCCTGCATCTGGCGCTCACGTCGGCGCGTTGGCTGGTGGCTGTTTTCCGCCCGGTTGTTTACCCGGGCCGCCGCCTTCACGAACACGTGTTTCACATTGGCCAACTGTGGCACCTCGGCCTTTGCCGCCGGATAGCTACGCAACTGGTCGGTAACAATCCTGCGCGGTACCGGGTACGAGCGCAGCATCTTTCTGAAGAAGCGCTTTGCGGCGGCCTTGTCGCGCTTCTTCTGCAACAGCACATCCAGTTCGGTCCCATGTTCGTCTACTGCGCGCCACAGCACGTATGGCTCCCCGCGCAGTTTCACGAACACCTCATCGAGATGCCAGGTCGCGCCCGATCGCGGCCGAACTGCTTTGGCCCGGCAGGCGAACATCGCACCAAACCGGTCGCACCAGTTGCGCACCGACTCGTAGCTGACCACGACGCCGCGTTCGAGCAGCAATTCCTCGATGTCACGCAGGCTAAGGTTGAAGCGGTAATACCAGCGCACCGCGCAGCTGATGACTGCGGATGGAAAACGGAAACCGTGATACGGCGAGGTACTCTTTTTCATCTCGCCATTCTACCGCTGTTGATGTCCGCACAGAACTGACCCACTAGAGCTGAAAATTTTCATCGAATTTTGACCCACGTGATTGAATGCCCTGCTCAATCTTTGAGCAGGGGATACAAAGGTGATCAC